>SHWT01000015.1 GCA_009693715.1 Chitinophagaceae bacterium | reverse complement strand
CCTGGCAGTTTCATTGCGAAGACAAGCTGGGAAGTTTTGTAAAAAATAAATACGCTGATATGGTTTTGTTGGATAAAAATCCGTTGCTCGTAAATCGTGATGAAATTAAAAACATTAATGTGTTGCAAACATTTGTTGCAGGAAAAAGTGTTTTTTTGAAAAAATAGAACTTAATTAGTCGACCACACTTCGTTTCCTCTTAGCAGCTTTTCCAAATTGGCTGGCTTTTTTGCTTTAGCTTCTTCAATCTTTTTAGATCCGATTGTCTAACGCAAACATAAAGTGGACTAAAAAAAGTATAAATTATTATAGGGTTTCCATCATTTACAATTTTTAATTCTTTTAACTTCCTTCCAATTGTCAGGAAGTTCCAACATATTCCATGTAAAGTGTGCGCTCCCTTTTTGCGCCTCTTTTACTTTAGAAAGAGACATATAACGGGATCAACATCATTTCTAACTAATTGAAAATTAATCAGATGTGATATATTCGTTGTCTTCATAACCCTGAGGTCCCGGGTTCAAATCCCGGTCTTGTTACATGAAAATCAAGGACTTACGTTAAATCGTGGGTCCTTTGTTGTTTTTGCGTGAGGTTTGCATCATTAATTATTTCGCAGAAATGAAAAGAATTAAAGCTGTTACAAAAATACCAGCCTGAATTGCTAGTCCTGAAAAATAATTAGTAATTACTTTTTTCCTTTTAATTTGTTTTGCTTTTTGTTTATAGCCTTTAGCGTATTCTTCATTTTTCATTAAGTTCAAGTTGGGATATCCCAAATTTTCATCCTTTGGATCTGCATCTAAAGTCAATAATGCAGGTGGAATTCCTAGGAAAATTCCATAACCAGGAATTGCTGTTGAAAGTAAAACAGCCGTTCCTGCTGTTTTATATCCATCATAATGTATTATAGCATCATTTTGACCCTGAACAAATAAATTTTCAACACCAACTACTTTTACCTCTATTTTTTAGTACCACTAAAATCCTCTTTTGTTCCATTCTCGTATTTAATCATTAACAAATCTGATTTTAGCACTGAAAAGGCGGGTCCATTTAAGTTGTCTAATTTTTTATACTTTACTTCAGAGGTGCCAACTTCAATTACTTTGACTAGAATGGTTTCACCAGACCTCATTGATAAAGTATCTTGTGCTTTAATAATGTTTGAAGAACAAACAAATAGAATAAACAATAGTATATTTTTCATACGCGTTGGTTTAGAAATAGGGTATAGCCTATCCCAATGATTAAATAAGTTGTAAGGAATAATAGTGATTACAAGAATTGTAAATAGAGTTATTGCTTTAGAATTGCAATAGAGTAAGTGATTTACTTTTAAAAGGTAATTAATATATTTTAATAATTAATATATCCCACCTCAATAGTCTATTATTTTATTGTAAACATAAATTGAATTTCAAAAACCTCTGTGTGAGGAAAACACCCCCTGAATTCGACTAAAATCCGTCGTTTTCGGGTTTGTTAAAACATAAATAACTACAAATAAACGCCTTCATTTTTTCAAAAAATCTTCATACATTTGAGGTACCGGGTTCAAAACCCGGCCTCGCTAAATGAAAACCAAGGAATTACGTAGAAAAATATTCAAAAGAAAAAACACTATTTTTAAACAGCAAAACGCTCTATAACCAAAAGTCTACATTGGTTTGACGACGGACAAAGTAAACGGTTGAACCATGTCGAAAATGTACAAATTAGTTGCCTGCTTACTCTTTATTATATCTATCGCCGAGAGCTGCTTTTATGCTTACCCCCCATCTAATCCTATTGATTGTGTTATTTATTCTGAAAAGACATCTCTTGTTCCAAAAATCTCTTTAAAAAAAGGTGAAAAAGGACAGCAGTACTATGAAATCTCAATAATTAATCGTGGCAAGGAGCTTGACAATGTTGATTCTATAGAAATCACTATACATCCTGAAGGGAAAATTGATAAGGAGTTGCCATTGATGTTTGGAGGTACCTGTATGGGGAGAACTCCTTTAAAACAATCAAATTCATTGGATAATCAGAGTGAATCTGGTATGTATCTAATGACAAACTATAAAGAGAATAGATATGGACTTGTTGGAGTGCTGACCTGGAATATTTTCAGGCCAAACATATATAGCAAAGGGAAAGACATTGTTATAAAGGCATTTGGCGAAAAAAAGCCTGTAAAACCCGGAGAATCAATCCAATTTGAAAAAATCATCGAAATTAAAAATGAATCTTGGCAAGATATACTATTTTCTTATGGGGAAGAAATAGCAAATGAGCATAAAATTAAAGCCAAAGAATCCCTTCAATTGAAGGGCTGGTCAACCTGGGATTATTATGGAAGAGTATACGACACAAAAGATGTCATTAAGAATATAGATCAGATTGATGCAGATGGTTTAAAAGTAAATATCATTCAAATCGATGGAGGATGGTGGACGGCAAGAGGGGATTATTTGAGTGTTCGTAAAGATTTGCAGGGAGGGATGAAAGCGATAGCAGATTATGCAAAATCCAAAGGATATAGAGCGGGAATCCATCTCGATGGTTTTAGGGCAGACAAGACTTCCAATTTATACAAAGAACATCCTGATTGGTTTTTGAAAGATCAGGATGGAGAAACAATCTGTCAGTCCATAGACAAGAAGGATACCTATATGCAGTATATCTATTTTGATTTTTCAAATCCTGCTGTATGTGCATACATGAAAAATGTATTAAAGACAATGCGTACTGAGTGGGGATTTAGTTATTTCAAGATAGATTTTATGCGTTATGGCCTATTAGAAACAATATTGGCTGAACATGGAAAAGCAAAAAAAGGAATTAAGAAAGTAACTGCTGTAAAGGCCTTTGATATGAATCTTACAAGCATAGAAAGAACTAGATTAGCCCTAAAATCAATGCGAGAAGGTATTGGTCAAGGGTTCTTTTTAGCCTGTTCATCTGTTTTTGGACCAACGATTGGTATCGTGGACGGAATCCGAACAGGTGGTGATATTAGTCCAACATTCGAACATTATAAATCCAGGTGTCTGCAAAATGGAGGAAATTTTTATCTTAATCATATAGTGGCGCAGAATGATGCTGACTATTTGGTTGTCAGAAATAAAGATGATGAAGAACCCTCTAGGGCTTGGGGCGAAGATAAATTCGGCGGAAATACAACGTACAATGAGGCCAAAATGTGGAGTGATTATGTATCCTTATATGGAGGGATTAAAATAAACAGTGATAATCTGCTTACTTTAAGAAGCGAAAGAAAAAATCTAATTAAAAATGCATTTTCTATAAAAACAGCTACAAGATTTTTGCCATTAGACTTATGGGATCACGCTAAAAATAAAAATGATGCCTTCAATGTTATGTTGGCTGAAAACAATGATGGAGTTTATCTCTCACTTTTTAATTGGGAGGAAAAAGACAAACAAATTGTAATTGGTGGTCTTCAAAATACTGCATTGTCAGAAGCCCTTTCAGGCGTAAAAATCAATACAACTGCTGGAAAATTAATTTATAATTTAAAATACCATAGCTCAATTATAATAAAGGTTGATGGAATGAACTTCAACTCATTGAGAAAAAGTATAACGATAAACTAAAGACTAAAACTTGCAATTATGAGAGAATTAAAACTGATTTCGAAACCCATTTTACTGACATTGCTAGCAATTTCATGTGTTTTATCAGAGGCCTATTCACAATCGAAAATCGTAACTGGTTCAGTTAAAAATGAACAAGGAAAATCTCTGGCTGATGTTACGGTTGTTGTTCAAAATAAGAAGATCGGTGTGACTACAGATATTGATGGGAAATTTACCATCAATGCATTGCCTACTGATAAACTGGTTTTTTCCTTTATTGGCATGAAAGAACAAGAAATTGTGGTAGGAATGAAGTTGCAAATTGATATCATTTTGAAAGAAGATGTAAAATTACTTGAAGAAGTTATTGCCGTCGGGTATAGCTCCAAAAAATTATCAGAAATATCCAGTTCTGTCGTTAATTTAAACCGAGAAAAACTTGCAGCTTCAACCGCAACTTCTATGGATGGAGTTGATTTACTTCAAGGAAAAGTAGCAGGGTTAACAATATTAGATAACAATTACGATGCTGGTACACCGCCTTCTATTCGAATTAGGGGTACGGGATCTATTACAGCCAGTAGTGAACCACTTTGGGTAGTAGACGGTGTTATTTCTTCTGCTAATGCATTTAATCCAAATGATGTTGAAAGTATAACCGTTATGAAGGATGCTGGTGCAACAGGGCTTTATGGTTCAAAAGCATCTGGTGGTGTTATTGTAGTAACTACCAAAAAAGGCAAATCGGGTAAAGGTATATTCAATATCACAACAGCTTCTGGTTTCAACAAACCACTTTGGGGTAATTTTAAAGGTTTGATGAATTCTGAACAACTATATGATTACCATCGAGAAGCATTTAACAATGACAATACTTACCTGCCTTTGCCGACCAATACAGAAGCACTTTGGATGAGTTCTATCATGAGGGGCAGAACAAGAGATCAGGTAATAGCCACTGATTTCAATTGGTTGGATGTGTTATATCCAAAAGGTGCCAGTCAAAAACATGGCTTCTCATACAGTGGCGGTTCAGAAAAATCAACTCAATACATCAGCTTTAATTATAATAAAATTGATGGTACCATGCGGGGCAATGATGAGGAACAAATTTCTGGACAAATGAATTTGAGTTTTAATTTTGGAAGTAAATGGAAACTTGATACAAGGACATTTGCCACTTTCAGAAAAACTAATTTCCCTCTTTTTGGTGAAAATGTTCGGGTTGCACCATTTGATAGTCCCTATAACACGGATGGCACTTTGAAATATTTACCTGAAATACAATTAGACTGGATTGGTACCAAAGCAACAAACATGTTGACCTATGAGGAAATAGGGAATGTAAATAATGAAAAATCAATGACACTTCTTCCTCAGATTACACTTTCCTATGAGATCTCGTCCAACTTTAAACTATCATCTACTACACAATACCGCTATAACTCAGGTTTGACCAAAGAATATCGCGATGGCAGGTCCTGGGCGGATGATCAAGATCCTTTTGCAGGATATTTGGGGATTACCAATGCTTATTTAGGAAGAACGCAGTCTACAGGTCAAAACTTATTGAATAATGAAGTTCTTAATTTTGATCAGTATTTTGGTAGAAGTAAATTCAACGGCCAAATTGGTTTTGAATACCAATCACAGATAAGTGATGGATTTTCGGCAAGTAATACAGGGCTTGTAAACGGAATAAGTGTTCTTAATGCTACATCAGGAACTCCCATAGTTAAAGGGGGGTTAGCTGAAATATTTAGACTCTCTTATTTTTCACAGTTCAATTATACTTTTGCTAATAAATATTTTCTTACTGGATCCTATCGACGCGACGGTTCTTCTAAGTTTGGTAGTGCGAATCGTTATGGCAATTTTTATTCTGGCTCAGCAGGATGGCTTGTTAGTGGGGAAAAATTTATGAAAGAAATGCTCAAAACTATTTCAAACCTTAAGTTGAGAGTCAGCCATGGAATGACAGGCAATGATAATTTTAGCAATTATTCAGCTGTTGAAACATTTTCACTTGGTGCTAATTACAATTTTCAAGCTGGTGCAGCACCCACTCAATATGCTAATCCTAATTTGACATGGGAAAAAGCACTCACTACAAATTTTGGTGTAGATCTTTCGCTATGGAAAAAAATAGACCTAACCTTTGATTTTTATAACACTAAAAATAAAGATATCTTATACCAAGTTCCTCTTGACCCAAGCACAGGATTTGATCTTGGATGGAAAAATATTGGAAGTGTCCAAAATAAGGGTTTTGAATTTTCGGTTTCTGGAAATATAATCAATAAGAAAAATTTCAAATGGTACACTAATCTATCATTTGCTTATAATCACAATGAAGTTCTTGCCTTAACAGGTCAAGGTGAAAAAGGAATTATTGATGCCAGGTTTAATAAAATTTTAAAAGTTGGATATAATCTTAATACTTCTTACATCTTTGATTATGTAGGGGCAGACCCTCAAACAGGGTTAGCAACCTGGAATACTGCTGATAGTACTGGCAAAATAAATGGTACTACGACATGGCAAGCCAATCCGAATATAGCCTATAAAACCAAAAATTTGGCACCACGAGTTACTGGCGGCTTTAATAATAGAATTTCTTACAAAGGGCTATCCTTAGAAGTGATGGTTTCTTATGTAGGTGACTTTTATACAATGCTTACAAGTAACATATGGTTCCGAAATGGTGAAAAAGTTATTCAAGGTCAATCATCAGCAGTTTTGGACAAAAGATGGGAAAAACCAGGCGATAATGCGTATTTCCCCCGTCCCTTTTTTGGGGTTTACGCAAAATCTGCAACAGTTCCGAATAAACCAGATGGCATGAATCTGGTAAAAGGCGATTTTCTGAAAGTGAACTATATTTTGTTAAGTTATGATCTTCCAAAATCGCTTTTGGAAATGTACAAAATGTCAAATGTAACGCTGTTTTGTAGGTTGAATAACCCGATACTAAAAGTATTTGACAACAAATTTATTTATACAACTCCAGAAGCTCAGGGATATGGTGGAGAAATAAACGTTAACAATAAATTGAGGCCTATTCAACAAAGTTTAGTTTTTGGAACAAATATCACTTTCTAATTTGACAGTACTTATTAAAAAAACGGACATTTATTTCACTTATATAAAATAAATAAAATGAAAAAAAGATCTTTTATAGCAATCATATTTGGCACAATTCTTTTATCCAATTGCACTAAGAAGTTAGACACTTTTCCTGGAGATAGTTTGGGGAGACAAGATTTTAATTCATTGCAAGGTGTTAAGCTTTTGAGTACAGGTATATATTCTAGTTTAAGCTCAGGTATTGATAAAGCAAATAATGATTATCACAATTATTCAAGTGATGATTTTGCAAAATTGAACAGGGTAAACAATTCAGAACCTGGTCTTTTTACTACCAATATTTTAGATGTTAATAATAATGGCGTTACAACATGGCCATTGTGGACCAATTGTTATAAAAATATTTTTACCTGTAATACGGTTATAGCTCAAAATAAATTTGGAGCAGATATTGAAAATAACAATGCACTTGGTGAATTATATTTTTTGAGAGCGTATAATTATTTTATACTAAGCAATCTCTTCACTCGGCCATATACACAAATGAATATTAGTAATTTGGGATTGCCTATACGATTGGATCCAAATGATAATACTGAAGCAAAACGATCTATGATTGATGAACTTTATAACCAAATGATTGCTGATCTTAAAATTTCGGCTTTCTACCTGAAATCCATTGGAACTGATAGAACAAGAGCTTCAAAGCAAGCGGCACATGCGCTCTTAGCCCGTATTTACAATTCAATGTTGGATCCTGCTACTCCAGATATTACAATAGCAAATAATGCGATTAACTATGCTGATTCGGTTTTAAATTCCGGGAAAGCGTCAATGATAACCACTTCTGATGTTTTTTTTGGCAATAACACTGTTGTTAGAACACAATGGCCGTCAGGTACAAAACATTATTTTTCTACTGCTTCAAGTTCAAGTGAAACCATTTGGATGTTGTATAGAACTGCTGTTACCACATTACCGCTCTGTCTTGACAATGGATACAATCAACTTAAGGCCGGTCAATATCTACCGATTTCTAATGATTATTATACTTTACTCAATAAATATCCGACCGATTTACGCAATAATTTAATTGATAAATCTTATACAACTGCAACAGGTACCATACTATCCTCTGCAGATGCATCGTATAATGCCAAATCTACTAACTGCAATAAATATTCTTTCCAGGGGGGCATTAACAATCTTGGCTCTATAATAGTATTAAGGGCAACAGAAATGCGGTTAATTCAGGCAGAGGCTTATGCCAAATTAGGAAATACTGCAAAAGCATTAGAAAATATAAACTATGTAAGAAGTCGTGCAGGCGTTCCGGTTTTTACAATAACAAACTGGACTACCAACAGCTATAACATTAAAAATCTACTTGATCTTGTACTCAATGAAAAGAGGCTAGAGATGATAGGAGAATGCCAAAGAACAAGAGATGTTTATCGGAATAAAAAAGACATGATCCGGGCTTACCGATTTGATGGAGATAACTATCTGGAAATATTTCCTGCTGGAATGGCAAGTACGGTTTCAAGATGGAATTCTAAACAAATTATTCGTCCAATACCTTATGGACAAATGTTACAATCATCAGCAATGGTACAAAATCCGTATTAAGGATTCCTAAACAGTTTTATGATGCATATACAAATGTAATTAACAAATGACTTAATCAAATGAAACTTATTTTAACACTGGGTTTTAATTTTGTGATTTTACTTTTGTTCAGTCATTCTGTATCTGCGCAAAAATCAATTATAAGAGGACAAGTTACTGATGAAAATAAAGTTCCACTGGTTTCTGTAACAATAACGGTTGCAGGGAAAAATACAACTGCAATAACAAATGCCAATGGAGAATTTTCAATTGAGGCTGAGACAAGAGACAAATTAAAATTTTCATTTGTTGGGATGGAAAATAAAACTGTTGATGTAAACAGCAGGTTATTCTTTAATGTTGTGCTGAAGCTCAAAATAGAAAATATTGATGAAGTAGTTGTAATTGGATATGAGACAGTGCGTCGGTCCGATGTAACAGGGAGTATCTCTAAAATAACGGGAAATGATCTGCGGAAGCAGGCTATCCCAAATATAGTATCTGCTTTGGTAGGCAAAGTGCCTGGAGCGTATATTCGAACAACTGGCAATGAACCCGGAGGTGCCAATTCCATTAAAATCAGGGGCTTAAGTTCTATAAATGGAACGGGAGAACCGCTATATGTGGTTGATGGTATATACATAGACAATATTAATTTTATAAACCCCTCAGATGTAAAATCCATTGAAATATTAAAAGATGCAGCTTCAACTTCCATATATGGTTCGAGAGGGGCAAATGGTGTTGTATTAATCACGACTACAAAACCTAAAGCCGGACAAGTGTTAACCACTTATTCAACTTATTATACTACTAAATATATGGCCAGAAAAATTGATGTTGTTGACGCAGCTCAATACGCCACTCTTTTTTATGAGATGAAAGCAAATCGGCCAGATATAATTTTGCCTACTGTTGAAATAGTAGGATTCCCAGAAAATATTCGAAACGCCTGGGGAAAAGGGTATGATATGGTTAAGGAGTCAAGACAGCCATGGACACTCCAAAATCATGATATAAATGTCAGTTATGGAAAAGCAGAATCATCAATTGGATTGGGTATCAATTTTTTAAAAGACAATGGGGCAATAAAAAATCAGGATTATACAAGGTTCAACATGAAGATCAATGGTATGATAAAGCCAACTGAAAAAGTAGAGCTTGGATTTTCTGTTTTCCCTACGCAATATATATATAATCATATGGATGATGGACAGAAAGCCATAGAAACCATCTTTGGCGTAACACCAGTCACTCCAATTTATGATAAGGATGGCAAGTTTAATTTCATCAATATGTTTGGAACCGACAAAACCTTTGAGAATCCAATAGCAAGGCTCAATAATTCAACCGACATTGATAAAACTGACCAAATACTGAGTGATATTTATGCAAATTTCACAATAACACCAAAGCTTACTTTCAGAACAAGTCTCAAATATAATTATTCATTAAGGGAAAGACTATTTTATCTGCCATCCACAACGCTTGAGGGTAGTCTAAGTAGCGGTAAAGCAAACGTTAGTCATTTAAAAATTCAGGAGTACACAAATAATTATATTCTTTCATACGGCATTAATAAAAGTAAGTATGCCATCACCATGCTTGGTGGTATGGAAATATCAGAAAAAGGAAGGTCCAGTGTCAATTCGGGAGATGTGACTCAATTTAATTCTGATATATATGGGCCATATAATCTGGCAGCAGGGGCTTCCGCTGCAGGATATAGTTCGTTTAAGTCAAAAGAAACACTCGCAGGTTTTTTAGGAAGGGCCAATTTTAAATATGACGACAAATATTTTTTAACATTTACAAGCCGTTATGACGGATCTTCAAAATTTGGAGCCAATAACAAATGGGCCTTTTTCCCAGGTGTAGCAGTTGCTTGGGATATGAATAAGGAAAGATTCCTTTCAAATAATAAAATCATCTCTAACTGGAAATGGCGATTCAGTGCCGGGCAGTCAGGCAGTTCAAGCATCCTTCCTTATCAATCCCAGGGTTCTATTTATAATATGGGTTTATCAAAATCGACACCTACTTATGCCTTTGGAAATACAGCTGTTGCAGCAGAAGCACCGGAAACCTTTAGCAATCCGGACCTAAAGTGGGAGATTTCAACCCAATTTAATGTAGGAGTTGAAATTGGGTTCTGGGGGAACAGATTGAATTTTAATGGGGATGTATATTTAAAAAAAATATCTAATTTGTTGGTAAAAGATTTTCCATTGCCAGGTGTATCAGGTTTTGCTTCTTCGACAAGAAATGGAGGGGATATGAAAAATATAGGATTTGAATTTTCTTTGAGTGGAGATATCATTAAGGGGAAGAAATTTAAACTCTCAAGTAACATTGTTTTTTCAAAATATAAAAATGAAATTACAAAATGGCTGGGACAAGGATCAATGATAAATGAAAATAAATATACTGGCTATGTAGGCGAAGGATATGCTTACGGAGTATTTTGGGAAGTCCCTCAGTTAGGTATATTTTCAACCCAAGAAGAAATAAATAATTATTCGTTTCGAAACCCTACTTCGGGGGCATTATCAATGTTACAGCCTACTGCAAAACCGGGAGATATTAAGTATGCAGATACCAATGGTGATGGGGTTATCAATTTATCCGATCGAACAGCAATTGGATCCCCTCATCCCGATTTTACCATTGGTATGGGCGTCGATTTTACTTATAAAAATTGGGCTTTAAACATTTTTATCAATTCTGTTATTGGCAAGGAGGTGTATAATTCCTCTAATGTGCAGCTAATGAATACATCGTTATTTAACACCAATAAATATGATGAACCATATGGAGAAGCAACATCATTTTCTACCAGGGTGTTAAACAGATGGACACCCGAAAATCAAAATACTAGTGTGCCAAAACTTGGTTCTACAGCCACGAATGGTTTATCTGCAAATCTTACAAATATTGAAGATGGCAGTTTTATAAGGTTCGAAAATATTGCATTGTCTTATAACTTCCCACGAAAGAATATGAAAGGAATAAAGACCTTTTCCATATTTGGAAGTGTTCAAAATGCATTCTTGATCACTAAATATAGAGGCACTGATCCGGAAAATAATCAGCCTGAACCGGGTGGTTGGGCAACCAATCAAAGTTCAAGCATTTTGGCATATGATAACTTCGGTTATCCTAGACCCATAGCATACACATTAGGTTTAAACTTAAACTTTTAAAGATGAGAAATGCTAAATATTTAGTTGCATTACTATTAATTGTATGCTCATTATCGGCATGCAAGAAGTATTTAGTTGAAGAGGTATTTAGCTCTTCGCAACCGACAAATTTCTACATGAACGAACAACAGGGTATTTCTGCCCTAAATGGCGTGTATGCCGGATTAAGGGATACCTATTTTACATACGCAAACGACTATACATTTTTTTCAATGTTGGAAGCACCAACAGGCACCGTATCATTCAGTCCTGGATTTGAGGGGATGAATTATTCAGCTAAAGATCTGGCGGATATAAAAAAAGTATGGGATAGAATGTGGGTTTGTGTTAACAGGGCCAGTATGCTGATTAAATTATTAAAAAAAGAAAATGTCAACGAAATATCCTACAAAAGAATCATTGCAGAAGCAAAATTTGTAAGATCACTGTGCTACTTCAATCTTGTGAGGATGTGGGGTGATATACCATTGAATGATGGAGTAGAAACCATTGACGGAGCCTATCCTGCAAAAGTTAGTCAAAGCCTGGTGTATAAACAAATAATCAAAGATTTAGAAAGTGCTGCTGTTGATCTGCCAACCTGGAAACAATATGCTGCATATGGAAATTCTGGTACGGGTAATTTAGTCAACGACTATAAAGGGTATGAGCGTGGCAGAGCAACAAAGGGAGCTGCCCAAGCGTTATTGGCAAAAGTTTACCTTACTATTGCATCTTCTATTGCTTCAAATGCTAATTTATATGATAATGCTTTTGATAAAAATGACATGTACACAAAGGCGAAGGTCTTGTGCGCTTCTATTTATGCTGGAGGGCATGACTATGGCTTAATAACCGATTATTCTGATATCTTTAAAGAAGTGAATGAGAACGGTAAAGAAGACATATTTTCTGTAAAGTTCATCGAAGACTCTGATTTAAAATTAGGAAATTCTTTGGCTGGTATGACAGCTGTAAAAGGAACAGGTATTTTAACAACTGAAGTTGGCACACTAAAATCTACATCCGCATTTTTAAACGAATTTATAGTTTCAGATAAGCGACGGGCTGCTACATTTTTTCTTGAATATATAAATAAGAGTAATGTTAGGGTATTGTATCCAGCAGGGATAAAAACACTGACATTCAAAAAATATTGGAGTGATTATCAATTATCATCTGATAACATACCTATGCAACCCACAACATATATCTTTAAAACCTCTGCGGCTGATAAAGGACGTTTTGGGGATGATATACCTATTTTACGCTATTCAGATCTTTTACTAATGTATGCTGAGTCTCTAAATGCGCTTGGTGATATGGCCAATGCAAAACAGAGAGTTGCAGATGTCAGAGAAAGGTCAGGATTGGGAAGGGTACTTCCTGCAGGAGACTTGATGGAATTAATTATTTCAGAAAGAAGGAGAGAATTGTGTTTCGAAATTCAACTATGGTTTGATTATCAAAGGTTAAATATCGTTCAGCGTTATCGTCCCACTCTTTCTGCTGTAAAATATAAATATTTCCCTATTCCTATAAGTGATTTGATGACAAATCCTGGATTGCTTCCACAAAATCCTGGTTGGTAAATACTGATTTAAAACTTTTTTTAACCATTAATCTAAATAATTAAAAACATGTGTAAAATTGGGCGATGTAAATATTTATTACTATTTTTTATTTTAATATATCAAAATAATTTAGTAGCACAGCGGGTAGCATTGCCCAGCAATTCATACGGAGTTTGGGACCGTGGTGATGGCATTGCTGATTATGAGAACCCTAAATTCGATTATATAATGGGGATTGAAGGAGGAGATCAATGGGATAATATTCAACGCGTTTCTCCAAATGATTTTGATTTCTCTAGTATTCAAAAAACCCTGGATAATGCTCTAAAATATAATAAATTAGTAAAACTTAGTATCGGAGTAGGACCAGATTCTCCTGAATGGTTATATAAGAACGGAGTGCCTTTGGTAAAAGTAAAAGACAATAAGCCTGGTAAGCACGATAAATTTCCAAATTATCCAAATTATTTAAACGAAAATTATAAGAAATATTATTTTGAATTGATCAAGCGATTCTCACTTTTTTTACGAAATCAACCGAATGAAAAATTCAAGTGTATAGCCTTTGTACAAGTCAAAACAGGGGCAACTGGTGATGAAGAACCCTTTAAAGGTAAACCAGTAGATGAACAATATTCGATTTCACAAAAAGAATGGTTAGACTTTAGGTTAGAAGCGTTCAATGAATATAAGAGATATTTTAACGATGTTGCCGACCATAAAATAGCACTTACATTCAACAGAGTGGATCCAGAAAAAAATCCTAAGGAATTTGAATGGATTATGACAAAAATAGATCCAGCCATTGGATTTGGAATAAAAGGCGGTGCATACAATCGAGGGCATCATTTATCGGATGAAAAAAGCTACAAAGAAAAATGGTATAAATATTTAGTTAATCCTAAAGGATTAAAACTTTTCTCGGCATCTGAAATGGATCAAAGTTGGCAGAAAGGGTATTTCATTTTAAATCCTGAAATCGGGTTTTACTGGGCTGTCCTTAGTGGATTGAATGTTGGTTTATCTACAACAAATCTTTCTAAAAGTGCAGTAAAATATGCTGTTGAACATGATGAAATACGACAGATTTATAAAATGTACAATAAATATGCTCAGCAAGTATACCCACAAACTGCACAGTTTGCTTATTCTGTTTTTCATGAAGGATTGAATGCGTCAAATACCACCAAATTTCCTGAAGTTACTTTCGGCAAGGCAACGGAGAAAAATAATGATAGGTATTCGAAAATTTGTGCAGCGTATGCATCAAGAGGAGCAAAGATTGATGATGTAAATTCAGTTGCATTAGGACAAGTTGCGCAACGAGATGTTCAAACAGGTTATAATGACGTGGGATGGGATATTCAAGAAGGTAATTATGAAAGGTTTTTGACGCAAATAAATGCCGATGAAACCTCTATAGGACTATTCCGGGTAAGGGGTAATATAGATGAAAAGTCATCAAAATATGATCGATTTGCTCGTTCTTTTGAAAATGCTACTGGAAAAAACACGATGTATTTCAAATTCGATGAAGAAATGTTTGTAAATGGGAAACCTAAAAATTTAAAATTTACCATAACATGGCTTGATAAAAATGCTGGTTCCACTTGGGCTTTGAAGTATAATGATGGCCAAAAGTTAAGAACTGCTATTGACGTTAACGGGAATGGAGATAATACATGGAAATCAGTAACAGTAAATGTAGCAGATATGCTGTTAGAGCATCATGGTGAATTTCAATCTGATTTTATTTTGGTAAATACGGATAAAGCCGATGATATTTTTAACGGTATTGAAGTGGAAATTATAAGAAAATAAATATAGTAAAATGAAGCAAATATTCGTTATTCTCGTTTTCAACCTGTTTATAGTAAGCTCGAACATTTATGCTCAAAAAACTGATAGACCTAATATCATTTTAATTGCTGTAGATGACTTAAATGACTGGGTGGGTGCTATGGGTGGTAATCCTCAAATGTTAACACCCAACATGGATAAATTAGCAAAGCAATCTGTTGTGTTCCGGAATACAAGTTGTGCTGGCCCGGTCTGTTGTCCTTCTCGTTCGGGATTGCTTTCAGGTTTTATGCCTTCAAAAACTGGTGCTTATGGGAATGGCAATAATATGCTTAATTCTATACTCGTTCAGGAGAATGCAACGCTACCAGAGTATTTTTCAAAAAATGGTTATGTAACAATTTCAAAAGGTAAGATATTTCACAAGCATTTAACTGAGAATGGTGTTGACCATGGACAATGGGCATTTGATGAATGGGAATTGGAAAATGGTTCATCCGAAATTATAAAAGAAAAACTGTATTCCCGGAATGAAGGGATCATTAACGGACAAGTTGTGCCTGATGCTAAATATAAAGTAGGTGGCGGCACAGAATTCGCCTGGGCACCAACAAAAGCACCCAAAGAAGAAACGAAAGACTATCGAACTGCTACATGGTTTGAGAATAAATTAAAACAGGACTATGATAAACCATTTTTTATGGCAGTGGGAATATCCAAACCGCATTTGCCTTGGTTTGTGCCACAAGAATATTTTGATAGATACAATACAGATACCATCAAGTTACCGGATTATAAACTGGATGATTTGGATGATATTTTGTCGAAAAATAATGAAAAATATGCAAGTCCATCTCTAGATTTTCAGTGGGTACAGCAAGACCCAGTACTTTTCAAAAAAGCAATTCAAGCTTATATGGCTTCAGCTTCTTATGCAGATGATTGTGTTGGAGTAGTATTAGATGCTTTGAGAAAAAGTAAATATGCTGAAAATACCATTGTTGTATTATTTGGAGATCATGGCTGGCATCTTGGCGAAAAGCTACGATTCCGAAAAGCAGAGTTGTGGAAGGAATCAACACAGACTACTTTTATTGTTCATGTTCCAGGTATGACTAAGCAACAGTTATGCTTTAGGAATGTAAACCTGATGGATATTTACCCAACACTTATTGATTTATGTAAACTTCCAAAAAAAGATAATATTGATGGCGAAAGCCTCAGCCCATTGCTTGCCAACACTACATTGCCGTGGCATCCTACCGTTACTACAGATGGTAAGGGTTCACATTCCGTAATTTCTGAGGAATGGCATTATATTTATCGGGGGAAAAAGGAAATAGTTGAGGAATTATATAATATTAAAAATGACCCGATGGAGTGGGATAATTTAGCCAATTCAACAAAAAAAGAGATTTTAAAAGTCAAAGAACAACTACATGCTTTGATTCCTAAAGTAGATGCAGTTCCATTGCCTAGCAATGGAAAGAATAATGCCAATGACAGTGAGGAAGGTGGTAAAGCGGGAAATGTTGATCTTACATTAAAAGCAAAAAGACTTTTACAAAAACTCCATTAAATGAAAGTTCACAAATTTGTTGGTTTTATAACAACAGGATTTCTTTTTTGCTTTTTTGGATTTTCAATTCAAGCACAGACACCTTTTCCTGAAAATTGCTGGGGTGTTTATAGCTGGGCTGGATGGAATCCGGAAAAAGTTTCAAAACAGAGTCATCCTTTGATAAAGGGATCTCCATTAATATTAAAATGGTCACAAATAGAACCTACCTCAGAAAATTTTAAGTTCGAAGAACAAATTGGGCAAAAACTAAAACTACTCAAGGAGAATGATTTCTATACATTCATTATGATTTGGGTAGCTCCAAACTCTCCCAAATGGTTATACGAAAATGGTGTGCCAGAATTGGAAATGACAAAGACATTCAATCCATTGGGAGAAGAACGCAACCTTACATTTCCCTATTATTTGGACGAGGATTATATAAGGTACTATCATCGCATGTTGACAGCATTTGGCCAATATGTAAAACAATTGCCAAAAGAATTGCAGTCACGCATTCTTTATATTCAGTCTGCAGAAGGTTCTACCGGTGATGGCGAAGGGTACAAGGGAAAGCCACTAGATCCAAAATATAATATTACAAATGAGCAATGGGGAACTTTTAGAATCAAAGCATGGGATGTTCTAAAAAATGCTTTAACAGATAAAAATAAAGGTGGTGGAATGGTAAAGCCGGTACTTGTCAATTATGACTCCAATAATACTATTCAATACAACTGGTTGTTGGACAATTTTGATGTTATTGGGCTTAAGAACGGTATGTTCAGCCATGGTTATCATATCAGTGAAACGAATTTTAGACTCCAAAACTGGCAAAAATTTAAGGATGAAGTACAAAAAAGAGGTAAACAGTTTTTTTCCAGAGGAGAACAGGATGGAGAATGGGCTGTATATGGTTGGAGTACAAAAAATACAGCACAGGCTTTTTATTGGTCTTCTATTTTTGCTACACACTGTGGACTTGATATGTGGAATGTACCTGCAGAAGCGTCTGAAGGGAAACAATTTGAACCTGCTTTGAAGTTTTTCAATAAATATGCAGGACAACATGATCCTGCAACTGCTCAATCAGCTTTTTGTGCCTTTCAAAAAGGGTTGGATGCATCTGATACAATCGCTTTTCCTGTACTCAAATATGGGGAAGCCGCCAAGAACAATATTTCCCGTTACATAAAAATTGCGGATGATTTTAAAGCATTTGGAGTCATTCAAGGTGACCCAGAAAAAGCCATTGGTGATGGCATGCTTAATAGGAAGCGTCAGGATTATAATGATGTGGGTTGGGGAATATCCTCCGGGAACTATAGCCGATTTTTAACCCAGATTGAGCCTGAATCTACAAGTATTGGTTGGTGGCATAAGGGTCCTCCTGAAAGTGTTTACAGTCAATTTTCCCGATCAATCAATACGAATAATACAAACAAAGCCATATATTTTGATGTTGATGATAAATTTTTAGGCAAATCAAAAAGTATTGAAGTTCGTGTTGTTTGGCTTGATGAAGGGGTTGCTGAATGGACATTATTTTATGATGCGCTTGATAATAAAAACAAAAAGTCATTTTCAATAAAGAATACTAATTCACGCAGTTGGAAAGAGAAAACTATTCTTTTGGAGAATCCTTTTTTTAATAACAGAGGAGAAAATAACGCTGATATTTTTATCCGTACAAATGGTAACGGTATAGCGATATTTCACTTAATTGAGTTGAATAAAAAGAGTTAACTTTAGAAGTATTTATGATATTGATTTCTATCAGTAAAATATATATCATGTTCGATTAAGTGTTAGTCATAAACCTACACTTTATTAATAGGATAGATTTTAAAAAATGGTAAAATCAAAAATGATACAATAAATTCAATCATTTATACCATGGGTAAATTTTTTTTAATTATTTAAACAGAAATTTCAGACAATGAACAAACGATCTGCCAAGAAGATAAAATATGTTTTTCTTTTATTTGGTTTATTTCTATCAGTTTCAATAATAGGGCAAAATAAGCGACCGAATATTTTGGTTATTATGGCTGACGACATTTCAAGAACTAGTATGGGAGTTTATGGGAGTAAATATATTAAAACCCCAAATTTCGATCGTATTGCTCATGAAGGTGTTTTGTTTACTAATGCTTATGTTTCCAATCCTAAATGTTCGCCTTCACGCGCTTGTTTTTTAACGGGTCGTTACTCTTGGCAACTTGAAGAAGCCGCTAATCATATTCCGGTTATGCCGCCCAAATGGAAATTTTACCCAGAATTGCTAGAAAGCAATGGCTATTCTATTGGATTTACTGGAAAAGGTTGGGGCCCTGGGGTATATTATGGAGAACATAATCCTGCGGGTTGGGAATTTAATAATTTTAATTTAAAGCCTCCATACAGTGGAATTAGCAATAAGGATTATACTTCCAATTTTGAGCAATACCTTGATACAAGAGATCAAAATAAGCCATTTTGTTTTTGGTTCGGAACGCACGAAGCGCATCGCAAATACGAAAAGGATTCTTATAAAAAAGCCGGCAAAGATTTGAGTAAAGTAAGTGTTCAAGAATTTTTACCGGATAATGAATTGGTGCGAGGGGATTTGGCTGATTATGGTGTAGAGGTCGAATATCATGATATGATGATTGGCAAAGCACTTGACGCCTTGTCTAAACGTGGCCTACTAGATAATACCATCATCATCGTAACTTCTGATCAGGGTATGCCATTTCCTCGTGTAAAAGGGCAAATATATGATGAAGATTTTCATGTAGCATTTGCAGTGCGTTGGGGGGATAAGATAAAGCCAGGCAGAACTGTTACTGATTTTATAAATTTCCCAGATGTTGCTCCTACATTAATGGAAGCGGCTGAATTGAAACCTCACCAGCAAATGACAGGGAAAAGCTTTCTCAATCTTTTGCTTTCCGACAAATCTGGAAGAGTTGATAAAAAACGACAGTTTTCATTGGTGGGTAAAGAACGCCATGATATGGGACGGGTAGAAGGTGACCAAATTAATGTTGGTTATCCTTCAAGGGCAATAAGAACAGATAAATACTTCTACGCCCATAACTACAAACCCAACAGATGGCCAGCAGGTGATCCGGAATACGGATATAATAATACGGATGACTCTCCTACTAAATCCTACGTAACAGGCCTGAAGGAAACAGATCCCGATTATAAGTATTATTCGCTAGCATTTGGAAAACGACCGGCTGATGAACTGTTTGATGTGTTAATGGATCCCGATTGTATCAATAATTTAGCTGCTGATCCTTTGTATGCCTCTATTGTAAAAGATCTTAAATCTACAATGGATAAGGCGTTAACGAATCAAAAAGACCCAAGGGCTTTAGGTATGGGTGACATATTTGATTACTATCCCCAGATAAGGGAAGAAAAAATGAAAAAAATGTACAAAGAAAAATATTACGATATGTACAAAAAATTCCTGGAAAAATTTGGAAAACCTACTGTCCCCATACCGCCTAACTGGGTAGAAAAAGAAGGTGAAAATTAAATATAAAAATATCAAGTAATGAAAGTTTGCAATCTATTTACAGTATTCGCCGGTTTGTTGATTATTCTGTTTTGTAACAACGCCAAAGGTCAAAAAATTGAAAAAAAGAACAATAAACCCAATATTATTTACATTTTGGCTGATGATATGGGTTATTTCGAACTTGGTTGTTACGGAGGGAAAGTGATTGAAACTCCCAATATCGATAGGTTGGCAAAAGGGGGAATTAAATTTACGAATCATTATAGTGGTTCAAATATTTGTGCTCCCTCCCGTGGTTCTCTGATGACAGGAAAGCACACTGGACACGCGTGGATTAGGGACAACAAACCTCTCCCTTTCGAAGGAAATGTACCCATACCAACAAGCGAAGTAACAGTTGCAGAATTGTTAAAGGGCGCAGGTTATAAAACCGGAGCATTTGGGAAATGGGGCTTGGGCTATCCTGGATCAGAGGGTTCACCAAATAAACAAGGCTTTGATCAGTTTTACGGTTACAATTGTCAACGTCATGCCCATGATTATTTCACACATTATATGCGCAGCAATGATGATTCTGTTACAATTTTTCAGAATATTAAAACTCCTTTTTCGGTTTATAGTGCCAATACGATAAAGGACGAAGCATTGAACTTCATTGACAAAAATAAAAATAATCCCTTTTTCCTATATTTCGCACCAACATTGCCACATGCACCTTATCATCAGTCCGATGATTCGGTTTTAGCATATTATGCAAAAAAAACGGGAATAAATGCAGGTGTGGCAAACTCAGAGGATTTTTCAGTACCAAAATATGCAGCATTAACGTCTCGTCTTGATACTGAGGTAGGAGAAATTATCGCTAAACTAAAAAAGCTTAATCTATTGGATAATACTTTGATTATCTTCTCAAGCGACAATGGAACTGCACTCAATCCTGAAGAGGATAATTATCTTCATACCGGCGGACAATTGCACGGAAGGAAAAGTGAAGTATACGAAGGCGGTATAAAAACCCCTTTAATTGCTTACTGGAAAGATAAAATAAAACCCGGGTCAACATCAAATCATATTTCTGCTTTTTGGGATTTCTTACCTACCTGTGCTGAAATTCTCAATGTAAAAAATCCTGAAAAGATTGATGGTATTTCATTTCTTCCAACATTATTGGGAAAACCAAAGGAGCAAGTTGAGCATGAATATCTCTATTGGGAACGCGACCAATCAGTTGGTATACGAAAAGGTGATATGAAGGCAGTTATAAAATACGAAAGCGATGTTCAACACCCATCAGTTCAAATTTATAATTTATCAAAAGACCCATTTGAAAAAAATGATCTGGCATCTATAATGCCACAACTTAAAGATGATTTTATCAATGTGGCTAAATCAGCCCATAATGAGTCAGAACTGTTTCCGCTGATTAAAAAAACTAAAAAAACTAAATCGAAAGGTTAAATAATGAGAACATTTAATACTTTGTTTATTCTGTTGTTTATTTTTATTACAACGGGATTTTCACAAAACAAATCGCCCAAAGTAAAGAGTAGGCCCAATATTATAATTATATATCTTGATGATTTGGGTTATGGGGACTTGAGTTGCTATGGTGCTACCGCCTTAAAAACACCAAATATTGACATGCTGGCCAAAGGCGGAGTGAGGTTTACAAATGGCTACGCATCTTCAGCAACATGTACACCTAGCCGGTATGCCTTGCTTACTGGTATTTATCCTTGGCGCAACAAAGATGCAAAAATATTACCTGGCTCAGCGCCATTATTGATTGGTTCAGAACAGCAAACCCTGCCAAAAATGTTAAAACAAACAGGGTATAAAACTGCAGTTGTAGGCAAGTGGCATCTTGGTTTAGGTACAGGAATCGTTGATTGGAATAAAAAAATAACTCCTGGACCCAATGAGGTTGGATTTGATTATGCATATATAATGGCTGCTACACAAGACCGCGTACCGACCGTATATATAAACAATGGGTTTGTGGATGGCTTAAGTGCTAACGATTTTATTGCTGTTGATTACGAAAAAAACTTTGAAGGAGAACCTACTGGAAAGTCTAATCCGGAGTTATTGAAAATGAAATGGCATCATGGACATAATAGTTCAATTGTGAATGGCATTCCCCGAATAGGTTTTGTCAAAGGGGGTACAAGTGCAAATTGGAAAGATGAAGATATTGCTGACCATTTTCTTGAAAAAGCAAAATCCTTTATCATATCTCACGATGAAAATCCATTTTTCCTTTATTATGCCATGAATCAACCGCATGTTCCCCGTACACCTCATCCTAGGTTTGAAGGCAAATCGGGTTTAGGTCCACGTGGAGATGTCATACTTGAAGCCGATTGGTGTGTTGGAGAAATTATTAAAACCTTGAAAAACGAGAATATAGTAGAAAATACGATGATCGTTTTTACTAGTGATAATGGTCCGGTTTTGAATGATGGATACTTCGACGACGCGGTTGAAAAATTAGGCAACCACAAACCCAATGGACCTCTTCGTGGAGGTAAATACAGTTTGCTTGAGGCTGGCACAAGAGTTCCTTTTTTTATCTACTGGAAAGGATCTATATACCCATCAGTTTCTGATGCCATGGTTTGCCAAATTGATCTTCTTGCATCAATTGGTGCACTTGTGGGTGAAGGAGTAAAGATTACTGATAGCAAAAATATGATTGACGTTTTTATGGGCAAGAGTAATAATGGACGAAAAAGTCTCATCATTGAGGCAAATACCAAAACGGCTTTCCGAAAGGGCGATTGGTTGATGATTCCACCTTATGGTGGTGATTCCGTTCTGGAAGAAGTAAATATAGAATTGGGTAATTCAGATGAATATCAATTGTATAATTTGAAAGAAGACATCAGCCAAAAAAACAACTTGGCAAAATCACACGCTGGTTTATTAAAAGCAATGGTAAAAGATTTTGAATTGATTAGGGGAAAAGAGTATAAAAAAGTTGAAAAAATAGAACTAAAATAAAATCGAATGATAGGCCGGTGTGTTATGAAAAACTTTAACATCAAAATATTCTTTTTGGTAATTTATTTTTTAAGTACCGGCTATTACAACGGTTTTGGCCAGACCACAAAAAATGATAATTATAAAGCATTAAAAATTGAAGATTTTCAAAAAAAAGTAAATGGTAAAAATATCAGTTTATATTTTTTGAAAAATACCAATATAAGCATGGCCATAACCAATTATGGCGCAAGAGTAGTTAGCTTATATGTACCAGATAAAAAAGGCAATATCGCTGATATTGTAATTGGTTTTAAGCGTATTGATGATTATCTCAATGCAAAAGCTGTTTATCACGGAGCAATGATTGGAAGAGTCGCTGGGCGTATTAAAAACGGCACGGTTAACCTGAATGGGTCTGCTTATCCACTTCAATTAAATGCAGGTAATCATCATCTGCATGGCGGTTCAAAAGGTTTTCACAATCAGGTTTGGGAAGTCAAATCTTATAGTGATACAGTATTGGTATTGACTTATCTGTCTGTGGATGGCGAAATGGGTTATCCTGGAAATCTAACGACAGAAGTTACTTATACGTTAAATGGGAAAAATGAATTGGTAATGGAGTATAAGGCCTCAACAGATAAAAGCACTCCCGTTAACCTTACGAATCATGCATTTTTCAATCTGGCAGGTGAGAATAGTGGTTTAATTAGTGATCATTTGCTTCAAATAAATGCTGACTATATCTGTCCTGTCAATGAAGATAAAATGGCTATAAATGGAATAACTAAAGTAAAAGAAACACCATTTGATTTCCGTAAAATGACAACCATAGGTAAGGGTTTGAGTTTTGAAAATGTTAACGAACAATTGAAATTTGCAGCTGGGTATGATCATCATTTTGTTTTAAACAAAAAGAAGAAAAACAATATAATCTTAGCAGCTACTGTAGTAGAACCGAACAGTGGACGGAAAATGGAGATTTTTACACTCGCGCCCTGTCTTCATTTTTTCAGTGCTAATTTTTTTAATGGTTCAGATACAGGAAAATCAGGAATGCCGATAAAATACAGGGAATCTTTTGCCATGGAGACACAAAGCTATCCTTACGCTGAAGACCGAAGTCTATTTCCATCGGTTCTACTTAATCCAGGAGAACACTACGAAACAAAGACAATTTTTCGGTTTTCTATTGAAAAAAATTTAATAATCCCTTCGAAAAGGTGAATATATCATGAATTTAATGATTAGTAAATTCAAACAAAAGCAACCACTAAGTAAGTACAAAGATCAACTGTGCAATATATATATATATAAGACTTCATATTCAATATCAAAAGTGATCAAATGCAAATAATAGAAGATTTAAAAAATGTTTTCCCGAAAAATCTTCATAACCCTGAGGTCCCGGGTTCAAATCCCGGTCTCGCTACATGAAAATCAAGGACTTACGTTAAATCGTGGGTCCTTTGTTGTTTCTGCGTGAGGTTTTGCGTGAGGTTTTTGAGTTTTTCCCAAAGACGCTAACCCTTTGGTGGTATTTCTATTGATGTCAGCAAATTAAAAAGTAAATTAGTATCTGCGCTTGGCGGTTATTAAATTCTTTTACTGCTACTATATTGAATTTATGTATAATTAAATTAAATAGTTATGCCAACAATTAAAGATTTATTACTTAATAAAAATAGAAAACTAATTACTGTTTCTAGTGCGGCAAGTATATTTGATGCTTTAAAAATAATGGCTGAATCAAATATTGGATGTTTAATTGTTTTAGAAG
>SHWT01000014.1 GCA_009693715.1 Chitinophagaceae bacterium | reverse complement strand
TTTCATTAGCCGACATCAAATACAGTGGCAAATTCATACACTATGTTTTGGATTTGCAAAAATACACAAAGGATAGCTCATAAAACGAAAAACTCCCCATAAATGGGGAGTAATTTTCAATTATTTTTTAACAGTGGTGCAGATCTAAACGAAGGGGTTATCCTTTTTTGATTTGCGTTGTATCCGTGGCTGCTTTTTGGTTACCACCAGACTGCATTTTTTTAATGATTTCCCAGTTTTTAGTTAAGCTTTCCTTGATTTTCATCGTTTGTGGCTCCCCTGGAATAAGTTCTAAAACCTTATCACACATTGCAATTGCTAGCTCATATGCTTTGGTTTCATTATAATAGCCCATCATGGTATAAAAGTTGTTAACCATCGCCTGCTTGTTTTTAGTCATATCCTTCGACAAAAACTGATTTTGAAGCGTTACTGCTTCAAAAAGTACGCCTAAATTGTTTGCCGTATCCAATAATTTAGCTGCTTTCACATTAAATGAATACCCATTTGGTTTATCAGGGAAGGCCGTGATATATTCCATTGAAATGGCTTTTGCAGTAGCCCCCTCCTTTGCATTTGCCGCAATACTTGCTGTTTTGTAATAATACACTTCATCCTTGATGCCTCTTAATGCAGCATAATTCGCATACCATTTTAACTCATCAGTATACATATTAGCTTTTTCTAGCATTTCATAGCCCAATTTGTAATATTTAAGCTTATTTATCTTGGCAGTATCCGCAGCAATTGCTTTTTCTAATAGAGCAGCTAATGCGACTTGGTTGCCAGTAAAACGAGATATAATTCTAACCGCTAGTTCGTAATCGCTAGTCACTATCTTATCAGCGATACTTTTACTCATGAAATTTTCAATATATGTTTTTGCTTGCACTGAATCCCCTATACGATCATAGTTGTATGCTAGTAAAACACCTAATCTTGGTAAAGCATCAATTCCAATGGAAGCTTCTAATGCTTTTGCTTTTTCTAATGACGCATCATATTGTCCAGCACGGAAAAGATAATCTGCATTAAAAATATCTAAGGATGGATCCTTATCCGCATATTTTAAAAACAAATCTAAATTCACTTTTGCGGTCTCTGTTGCTGTCTGTGTATTGAGATCTGCATAATAGGTATATAAAGCGAAATATACTGGAGGAAAACTTGGGTCAGCAGCAATCGCTTTGCTATAATATTCGTCAAATGACTCCCTGTTACTTTGTGTTTGATACACCCTTCCTGTTCTGTAATAAGGAAAAGCATTTTTTGGATCACGTGTTATTGCCTCTTGAAATGCCGTCACTGCTTCACCCCCATTTTCACCACCCACTTTCAAATAGTTAATACCTAAATTAACAAATAAATTAGGGCTTACTAATGATTCATAAGCCGAAATTGTTTCTTTTAATTTATCAATCGCATATCTGTGATCGCCAATATTTATAGGGCATTCAGCGTATATATAACCAATTGCATTAACAATATCTTGATTTGGTTTTCCTTTAAACTTACCTTTCGTTATTAAAGTGGTCGTCAATGCAACTTCTAAATTTTGCTTCACCGCATTTGCGTCTGCACCTTCTAATAATTGAACGTGCGACATACCCACTAATAACCAAGGATCATTTCCAGCTGCTTGCATTGCTTGTTGAAAAATAGCTTTCGCTTTTTTGATGGTCGTATCACTTGGCATACCAGAACCTTGCTCCGCTAAAACCGCTTCTCCATACCAAAAAATATTTTCCGTATTGGTTGGATTTTTATCTAAGGCTTCTTTGAAAAAGGCCAAGGCTGAATTATTTTTTTCATAATTCAACAACTTCACACCCTCCGCTAAGGGAGAAACAGGAACAACCTGAGCATGTACACTTGACAATGCTACAACCACACTTACGGAGAATAAAACCAATTTTTTCATCACTTTGCTTTTTTAAAATTCTGGATCCTTGAATTTAAATCAAATTATAAATTCGGAAGGTGAAAATATAAAATTTTACCTGAAATTCAACCTAAATTAATGGATAATTCTACTACAAAATGTTAGTTTTTATAAGCGGTACTAATTCAATAGCCCGTTTCTTTTTTTAAAACCCATTTTAGCGGGTACCAAAAAGGCCCTTCTAAATATTAACTGGCCTCGTTCTAGACTTAAAAAATTTAAAAAACCTGACCCCAAACCGGGTGAATTTTCCTTTAAAATATAATAAATTGGTAATGATAATGAATACTGCCCGCGACCAATGGTTGCTTGAGAAGGTTGGGCATATATCCCTTTTTCCTCGCACAAAGTACATTCCAGCATAGCGGTTTTTACCTGCTTTTGATTTTCAACCTGCTTTGGATCGTATTTATCCCCCACCCAATTCAACCCAAGAAATCCAATCGCATTCGGATGATTTTTAATATAGGTTATTACATCTGCAGATCCATTTGCCCCATGCACATTTTTCCCAAACCCTGCTTGCTTTAATAAGCTGTCTTTTAAAAAACGATTAATGCCGGTTAAATTGTTGCCATCCATGACAACCTCTTGCGGATCCACCCCCTTTAATTTATCCCCTAATTGTTTTAAAGTAAAAAGGGTATCCTTTGCTGATTTATGCACCAATACAGCAATAGCATTATACGCCAATATGCCAAAAGTGGGCGCATACCCTAATTGGTTTTTAAATCCTGCTTGCTCTGCTTTTTCCAACCCCCTTGTAATAATAATCATGCGGGTACTATCCTTTGTAAAGTCCTTTAAACATTCAATTTCAGACTTGTACAACACATTGATTCTGGCCTTGGGATAACTTGAATTAAACACTTTTAATTGTTCTTCGATAATCGGCTTAAAACTTTCTTCCACTGAAATATTAATTTCCCCTTCACTGGTAGTTTCAATGGGTGCATTGGTTGTCGAACTGTTACATGCGACGAGCAAAATGAAGCCCCCGAAAAGTATAAATATTTTACGCATAATTGAAATTCATAAATTTAAAAAACGGACTGTTTAGTAATCCTTTTGAAAGCCCCGATACAACCTAAATCCGCCATACAATAAACACATACCCCCAAAAATGATCCGAAACTCGGCATCTACATTCAACACCTGGTCTAATTTGAACCATTTGGCGCCCAACATCAACACCGCACAGCCTAAAATGAGCGCCGCCATGCTAAAATCATAGATACTCTTAAAAAGTCGGTAGGACTTTTCTGATTTATCTCTTGTATTATTTCTGGTATTATTACTAGAATGGTTAAAGTCTTCCATATTTTTAATTTAAAAAGGCAATTTAAACAATTAATATAGGATGAATTTAAAAATTTATCTTTACTAATAAATAGGACAGCATGAGTAAGCCATCTTTGCCGCAAGGAACCCGTGATTTTAATGCCATAACGGTACAAAAACGCCAATATATTTTTCAAACAATACGTGGCGTGTTTGAATCATTTGGATTTGCGCCGTTGGAAACGCCCGCCATGGAAAATGTAGAAACCTTAATGGGTAAATATGGGGAAGAAGGCGATAAGCTCATTTTTAAGATTTTAAATAATGGGTTAGATAACCCGCAAAAAAAAGAACAAACACTGGAAGGTTTTGATAAAATTTTAGCTGGCAAAAGTACCCCTAATATTACGGAACGTGCTTTGCGATATGATTTAACAATCCCGTTTGCAAGATATGTGGCCATGAATCATGGCGCTTTAACTTTCCCTTTTAAACGTTATCAAATTCAGCCAGTATGGCGCGCGGATCGTCCACAAAAAGGCCGGTACCGTGAATTTTATCAATGCGACGCCGATATTGTTGGTAGTGAAAGTTTATTAAACGAGGTTGATTTGGTTGCATTATATGTAACCGCATTTGAAAATTTAAAACTACCTGTTGAAATAAAAATAAATAACCGACAAATTTTACTAGCACTTGCTGAAATTTGTGGTGGTAGCGAAAAACTGATTGACCTCACTATTGCCATTGATAAATTGGATAAAATAGGTTGGGAAAAAGTACAAGTAGAATTAAGTACCAAAGGATTTACACCTGCCCAACAAGCTACTATTCAAACCTATTTGAATATTGAAGGAAGTAATGAAGAAAAATTAAAAAAATTAGCAACACTATTGGGTAACAATGCTGCCGGACAAACTGGTATTGCGGAATTAAATTATGTTTTAAATTATCATAACAACACTGGCATGGCCAAGCATTTGGTCGCTGACTTTACCTTGGCACGCGGATTAAATTATTATACTGGCCTTATTTTTGAAGTAAAAGCCAAGGATGCACAAATGGGTAGTATTGGCGGTGGTGGCAGGTATAATGATTTAACTAGTTTGTTTGGTGTTCCAAATATACCTGGCGTGGGCATTAGCTTTGGCGTGGATCGTATTTATGATGTGATGGAGGAGAAAAATTTATTCCCTGCATCCGTTGAACTAGGGACACAGGTATTGTTTTTTAATTTGGGTGAAAATGAAGCGCTGCAATCTTATCAATTGATGTTGGCGCTTAGAAATAAAAAAATTGCTTGTGAAATTTACCCTGAGAAAAGTAAGTTTGACAAGCAATTTAAATACGCCGAGAAAAAAAATATTCCTTCCATTGTTATTATTGGTAGTGAGGAATTAGCGGATAAAAAATGTACTGTTAAAAATTTAACCACTGGCCATCAGGAAATAATTTCATTTGAAGCACTGATTGATTTTAATTTTTAATTAGTATAATTTATTTGCCCAAATTTGGTCTTCAAAATAAAAATCTTGTTTTAATGCACTAGAAGCTGAAGCTTTTGTACCAATCAACTCAGCACCTTGCACATTGATACCAACACCTGTTACGACATTATTGCCATCTCTTTTAAAAATAACTAAAGCATCATAAGCAGCCAAATAAAAAGTATCCACTCCTTTTTTTTCTAAAGCAGTGGAGCCCATTGCCGAGTTGATCACTAATGTTGAATCATTTGCAGTTAATGTCACTTCAGTCACTGGACTTCCTTCTGCAAATGTATATTTACCTAAGTATTCTTTAAGTGGACTATCCTGCGCTTGCACAGTAACAAATATTCCTAAACACACAATACCGATTAATAAGATCTTTTTCATAGTTGGTCATTTTTTATTTTAATAAATTGAATACCAAATTTAGGATAATTAGGATACAATTTTGAAAAAATGATGTTATCACAAGTTTAATTAATGGTTCCTTCTTCTAAAACGAATCTCCCCTAATTCCTCCATTATGAAAATTGGTCGTCTTTGTTTAAAAAAGGGGCTAAAAAAAGAAATAAAAGGATACAAAAACGATCAAGTATCTTTGCATTATGGAGCATACTAAAGTTAATATCAGACAACTCGAAATCGCTGACATTGAACGTTTTATAGGTCAAATAGGTGAAAAATCATTTCGCGTAAAACAAATTCACGAATGGCTATGGCAAAAGCATGCGCATAGCTTTGAAGAAATGACCAACCTAAGTAAGGACCTTCGTCAGCAGTTGGAAGCCAATTTTACGCTTCCTGCCTTAACCTTAAATACGACGCAATTAAGCGAGGATGGGACTTTAAAAACCAGGTTTGAAACCTTTGATCATCATATGATTGAAGGCGTATTAATTCCAACCAGTGAGCGTAAAACCGCATGCGTTTCCTCTCAAATTGGTTGTAGTTTGAGTTGTAAATTTTGCGCGACAGGTTATATGGAACGCAAAAGAAATTTAAGCTATGATGAAATTTATGATCAGGTGGTGATGATTAATCAACAAAGTGAAAAACTACATGAAAAATCATTATCGAATATTGTTTTCATGGGCATGGGTGAACCTTTATTGAATTATAAGAATGTTTTAAAAGCAGTGGAGCGAATTTCAGCAAAGGATGGATTGGGCATGAGCCAAAGAAGAATCACCGTTTCAACTGCGGGTGTAGCAAAAGGAATTAGACAATTAGGAGATGATCAAGTACGCTTCAAATTAGCTTTGTCCTTACATGCCGCCAATGATAAAAAACGCAATGAAATTATGCCTATCAATGAAAGCAATAACATTGAAGCATTGATTCAGGCACTGAATTATTTTTATAAAAAAACTGGTAGCGAAATTACATTTGAATATATTTTGTTTAAAGATTTTAACGATAGCGAAAGAGATGTTGTTGAATTAACGAAAATATACCGTCAAGTTCCTGCGGACTTGATTAATGTCATTGAATACAATCCGATTGATAAATTCCCATTTGATAAACCCAACGAAGATGGTTTTGAAACTTTTGTAACCGCATTACAAAAAAACAGGGTAAATGTTAGGGTAAGAAGAAGCCGTGGTAAGGATATTGATGCCGCTTGCGGACAGCTTGCCAACAAGGATAATTTTTAATAGCACGGCACAATGAAAAAAAATAGAACTGATAATTTTGATAAATTTTCTCTTAAAAAAAAGGGGAGCGCTGTCAAAGAAAATATAAGACAGGATAAGAAAAAAGCCAAAGCTGAATCAAGGGCAATGGGGGAAGCTGCACGACAAAGAAAAATTGATAAAGCGAGAGGTATAGTAACCGATCCGCCGAAAGAAAAGTACAGCAAAGGACCCTATGCCAAAAAGACAACAGGCTATGAAAAAAAACCAAGCACTCGGAAAAGTTTTCAAGATGCCCCACCAAAATATGGTGAACTAACGCCTTCTCATACAACGCGTCCAGCAACAACGAATAAAAGAACACCCGCATCCATGGACAAAGCGGATGAAAAAAGAACAGCTTCTATTGGTAAAGTAAATGCTGCCTCGGATACGCCTTATGAACAAATGCCATTGAATAAATACATTGCACATGCGGGTATTTCTGGTCGCCGCGAAGCGGCAGCCATGGTAAAGTCGGGACATGTAACCATCAATGGTGATACTATTTTAGAGCCAGGTTATAAAGTACAATACAAGGATGTCGTTAGATTAAAAGGCAAAGTGTTACAATTACAAGTAACCCCTGTTTATATATTATTAAATAAACCCAAGGATTATATATGTACAGCGAATGATCCTGAAGGCAGAAAAACGGTGTTGGATATTATCAAAAACGCAACCACACAACGTATGTTTCCAGTAGGTCGTCTTGATAGAAACACTACTGGGGTTTTGATATTAACGAATGATGGCGACTTGGCGCAGAAGCTAACCCATCCTTCTTACGAAATTAAAAAAATATACGAAGTAACCTTAGACAAACCTGTTACCAAGGCGGACATGGAAGCCATTGCGAAGGGTGTTGAATTGGAAGATGGATTTATTGCAGCTGATGCAGTAAGTTATTTATCGAATACTTCAAAAGATGTCATTGGCATTGAAATTCACAGTGGTCGTAACAGAATTGTAAGACGCATTTTTGAACACTTAGGATATGATGTTAGACATCTGGACCGAGTAATGTTCGCCAACCTTACCAAGAAAAATGTGGACAGAGGTAAGTGGCGTTTTTTAGCAGAAAAAGAAGTACGCCTTTTGAAATTCATGAATAAATCCTTTACAAGGAAATCAGCAAAGGAAAATTAATCCTACTACCTCCTATTTAATTGAACGCACTTTAATGATAGCTATATTATTTGAAAATGACGACATGATTGTACTCAATAAGCCCGCCGGTTTATTTAGTATACCTGATCGATTTGGCAAAGAAGCCTCACTTAAATCATTGTTACAGGAAAAGTATCCATCCATTTTTACCGTACATCGATTAGACCAACATACCAGTGGTTTAATTTTATTCGCAAAAACAGCCGAGGCGCACCAAGAATTAAGCACTTTGTTTGAAGGACGTACCATTGAAAAAAAATACCTGGGTTTGGTGATGGGTCGTCCGCCACAAAATGGCACCATTGATCAAGCCATCATGGAACATCCTGGTAAAAAAGGACAAATGGTGACCCATACCAAAGGCAAAGCAGCGCAAACAAGTTTTGAGGTATTAAAATATTATAAAAGATATGCTTGGGTTTGTTTCCAAATTCATACTGGCCGAACACATCAAATTAGGATACATGCCCAACATTTGGGTAACCCGATTGTTGCAGATGATATTTATGGCGACGGCGAAAAATTATTATTGTCTTCCATTAAAAAGAAAAATTTCAAACTAAGTAAAACAGAAGAAGAAGAACACCCTTTATTAGCCAGACAAGCTTTACATGCACATACTTTACAGTTTGAATTAAATGGGAATGCCTTTCAATTCGAAGCGCCCATCCCCAAGGATCTTGCTGCCACTCTAAAGCAGTTGGACAAATGGAATAGCGAAAAATAAAAATCCCCTCCCCTGCGTTAACAGAGAAAGGGATTATAAAGAAAGGTAAATGACTCGCATCAACAGTGACACACTGTAAAAGTTATTTTCTTTTGTGGAACAAAAAATAATTACTTTTTACTGAAGCGTCCATTACCCAACTTCCTTTTTGCAATTACACACCATTTATTTGTTCGGTTGTGGCGTATAACGCAAATACGGCTTTACGATATTCAAGCCTTTGGGGAATTTAACTAATGCATCTTCTGTTTTGATGGCTGGTACCACAATCACCTCTTCTCCATCTTTCCAATTCGCAGGAGTAGCCACACTATAATTTGCTGTTAACTGCAAAGAATCAATCACCCTTAACACTTCCACAAAGTTTCGCCCAGTGGAAGCTGGATAGGTAATAAATAATTTTACTTTTTTATCTGGTCCAATGATGAACAAGGAACGCACAGTGAATGTTTCAGAAGCATTTGGATGAATCATATCATAGGCGTTGGCCACTAATTTATCCTCGTCCGCTATAATTGGGAAACCTACATGCACCTGTTGGGTTTCATTGATATCACTAATCCATTTTTGATGACTTTCAACGCCATCCACGCTAAGTGCTAATACTTTTACATTACGTTTTGCAAATTCTTCTTGCAATGCAGCAGTGCGGCCTAATTCGGTAGTACATACAGGTGTAAAGTCAGCTGGGTGTGAAAATAAAATTCCCCAACTGTCTCCAAGGTATTCATGAAAGCTAATGTCGCCAATACTTGATTTTGCTTTGAAATCGGGCGCAATATCCCCTAAACGTAAACTCATAATGCTGTTTTTTTTATAGTGAGAATACGAAGATATGTATTTCCTACTAAATTAGTAGACTTTTAAAGAAAAAAAATTTTTACTAAATATAATGACCCCTAAACGGAAGTGTATAAATCCAATAATCCATCGGGAAGTAAAACAGTAACCGTTTTTTTTACGTGATCTACCCCTTTTAAACTTTCTTCATGAAGCGGAATATAGGCTTCCTGTCCTTGGTATAATATCGTTAACATCAACTGGTGTGGTTGCTCAATTACTTCCATCACATTTCCTAAATCAATGCCATTTTGCTGTACCATATAACCTAATAAAGCCAAGGGCGAACTTTTATCAACCAGCTGCTGGAACTCGGCTTGTGGTAGCCAAACTTTTTTGCTGATTAAAATTTGGGTGGCTTCCCTATTTTGAATACCCTCTATCTGTAAATGGGTTAAAGTATCTGTTTTTGCAACAGCCGATGTAATAAAATAAGGTATAAAGCTTGCTGTATTTTTTTCAACGAAAATGGCTTCGATACCTTTAAAATTAATGGGCTTGCCTAGGGCATGTTCAATGATAATTTGCCCCCCAATACCATGCGCAGCGACAATTTTTCCGATATGTATATATTCGCTCATTGATTGGTTTTAAAATATGGAATACACAAAACTAATTATTCGAAACAGAACAATCGGGATAAACTTGATTTATTTAATACCGATAAATTACAAAAAACCCCCGATACCGATAAACGGAACCAGGGGCTTTATTAAAGCTAGATTAATTTAAAATTATTCTGCAGCTGGTGTTTCTTCTGCAGCAGGTGCTTCCTCAGCAACTACTAGTTCAGCTTCAGCCACTGGTGCTTCTGCAACAGGCGCTTCTGCAATTGGTTCAGCTACTTTCTTCACAATTGGAACATACACTTTTTTAGCAGCTTGTGCTTTTTTGTGTGCATCATTCTTGGTCGCTACATTAGCTTCATGCTCAGCGAACCAAGTTTGAAACTTATCCATCGCAGTTGCCTCATCAAATAAGTTTAATTTAACACCACGTAGTAAGTGTTTTAAATAAAGAACTCCTTTGAAAGATAAAATACGGTGAACCGTGTCTGTAGGTTGTGCACCTTTGTTTAACCACTCTAAAGCTTTTTGACGATCCAATTGGATAGTCGCAGGAACTGTTAAAGGATTGTAAGTACCAATTTTTTGGATGAATTTACCATCTCTTGGTGCGCGTCCGTCGGCTACTACTATAAAGTAGAAAGGCCTTTTTTTACTACCATGACGCTGTAGTCTCATTTTTACTGCCATGTTAAATAGATATTTATTGGCGTTAACAAATAGGGTTAATAGGACGCGAAGATAATATAAAATGATGAAAAATAGCGCCTATTTGCAAAATAAATCATTAATTATATTGATAATCAATTAGTTATCGTCTTAAACCAGGCATTTTACCTGGTACCATTCCTCCAGACATTTGCTTCATCATCTGTTTCATTTGGTCAAACTGCTTTATAAAAGCATTGATTTCTCCAATATCCTTACCCGAACCTTTGGCAATTCTTTGCTTTCTACTCGGTGAAAGTAAATCTGGATTACGGCGTTCCAATACCGTCATTGATTGAATGATGGCTTCAACACCCTTAAAGGAATTATCATTAATGTCTACATCTTTCAAACTTTTTCCCATACCTGGAATCATGCCCATTAAATCTTTTAAATTACCCATCTTTTTTATCTGCTGTATCTGGGTTAAAAAATCTTCAAAATCAAACTGATTTTTTCTAATTTTTTTCTGTAATTTTTTTGCTTCCGCTTCATCAAATTGCGCCTGTGCTTTTTCAACCAATGAACTAATATCTCCCATCCCCAAAATTCTTTGCGCCATTCTATCAGGATAAAAAATATCTAAGGTGTCCATTTTTTCACCACTACTCATAAACTTGATTGGCTTATCAACAGTGTACTTAATAGACAACGCAGCACCCCCTCTTGTATCGCCATCTAACTTCGTTAATACCACACCTGTGAAATCTAATCGCTCATTAAACACTTTGGCAGTATTGACTGCATCCTGCCCTGTCATTGCATCTACGACAAATAATATTTCCTGTGGATTGATGGCAGCTTTAATGTCTGCCACTTCATTCATCATCACTTCGTCCACCGCCAAACGACCTGCAGTATCAACAATGATTACATTTTTATTATTTGCTTTTGCATATACCAATGCATTCTGAACAATAGATACTGCATTTTTATTTTCTCTTTCTACAAAAATATCTACGCCAACTTGTTCTGCTAATACGGTTAATTGATCCATCGCAGCTGGACGATAAATATCTGCAGCAACCAATAAGGGCGATTTTTTTTGGGCTTTTAAATAAGTTGCTAATTTCCCTGAAAAAGTAGTTTTTCCACTTCCTTGTAAGCCTGCCACTAAAATAATGGTGGGGCTTTTAGATAAATCCAATAAAGAAGCAGATGATCCCATCAATGTGGTTAATTCATCCTGTACAATTTTAACCATCAATTGACCAGGACTAATGGCATTAATTACCTTTTCACCAATGGCCTTCTCTTTAATTTTATCTGTAAATTCCTTTGCAATTTTAAAATTGACATCCGCATCTAACAATGCTTTACGAATATCCTTTAAGGTATTCGCCACATTTAAATCATTAATGCGCGACTGCCCTTTAAGGTGCTTAAACGCCGATTCTAATTTTTCACTCAAACTATTAAACATACACAAATCATTATGGGGTGCAAATATAGGCCATCACTTTGAGTCTTATTTAAGTTAATCGGTACAATTGCCGATTATTTTATGAACTTTACCTATATTTTAAATTTTCTTAACTTATTGATTTACATATACTTATAACATATTTAGAAAATATTCATAGGCACCTTAAAAAGCTGTGTATGAATTAACAAAAAAAATACTTGGAACCTACCAATTATTTAATATCATTGCAACTAACGAGCCCAAATTAAAGCGACATTCGATTTTATATGAGTAAGAAACAATTATTTACACTTGAATTTCCCGTGAGATGCTCACCAAATATATTATTTGAGTTTTTATCCACTGCTTCTGGATTACAAGAATGGTTTGCTGATAAAGTGGACGAATGGGAAAACGTTTTCAGTTTTTCATGGAACGGCGGAGTACCTGATAAGGCAGAATTATTAGACCAAGAAGCAGATAAATTCATCCGATTCAAATGGTTGCATAGCGAGAAAAATGAATACTTTGAATTTAGCATTGAGAAAACTGAGATCTCAAATCAAACCATTTTGATCATCAAAGATTTTGCTGAAAAAAATGAAATTAAAGACCAAAGTCGACTTTGGGAATATCAAATTAAAGAGCTTTTTCATCGCGTTGGAGGAAACTAACTAGTACTTTAACATTGTTCAAAAAATTAGACATACTAATTCTGCGCGCATTCATTGCGCCGTTTTTGGCTGCATTGGCCATTTGTATATTTGTGTTGACGATGCAGTTTTTTTGGTTGTACATTGATGATTTAGTGGGGAAAGGGCTTGACCTTTTTACTATTTTAGAGTTAATTGGACTAGTGTCTGTAAGCACTTTCACCACCGCACTTCCATTAGCGCTATTATTCTCGGCCATTATGACTTTCGGTAATCTAGGAGAAAGCTTCGAGCTGGTTGCCATAAAAGCTGCAGGTATTCCATTGACGCGATTTATGCGTCCCTTATTTTTATTTTCCATTTTATTAGCTGGACTTGCATTTTTGTTTGCGAACAATATTATTCCGGTTACGCAAATGAAACTCACCAATTTAAAATATGAAATTATTATCGCCAAGCCTGCAATTGATTTAAAAGAAGGTGTTTTTTATGATAAGATAGATGGCTATGTTATTAAATTAGGGAAAAAAGAAGCGAATGATAGTGTTATACATAATATCGTAATTTTTGAGAAAAGATTTGGATTGCAAGACAACTACTTAATTGCGGAGTCGGGGGTAATGCGCGTTTCTCCCAATAAAAAATTCTTGGAGTTTATTATGTATAATGGATGGCGTTACCAAGAAAGAGGCCTCAGATCCACTACCAATACTGAATTTACCAGACTCTATTTTAAAGAGTATAAAAAAATATTCGATATAAAAAGTTTCCAGTTCAATAAATCAAATGATATCTTGTACGATCCTAAAATGTTGAGTGTTCGACAATTGGGAAAAGCGATTGATTCTATTTCCAATATGGATAGTTTTTTTGTAAAAAGAACAGAACAAGAGTTGACCCCCTACTTACGTTTTTTATTATACAAAGACAGCACCCAATTATTTGGCAAAAAAAAGTCGAAAACTCAGATCAAAAAATTAGCCCAAATTATTCCTGATTCCTTAGGAATCAGCGTGCGTGAGGCAGCAGGATATCAATTGTCCTCCATTGATAATAGCTTTAAAATGTTGGGGCAAATTTATACTGAAAATAAAAACGCAGTTTCCATACATAGTATTGAATGGCATCGAAAATTCACCTTATCCATTGCATGTTTGGTATTGTTTTTAATAGGTGCCCCACTTGGATCCATCATTCGAAAAGGAGGATTGGGCACCCCCATGATTTCAGCCATCATATTTTTCGTTTTCTTTTTCCTATTCAACAATTTTGGCGAAAAATTGGCCAAATCGGGACAATGGTCCGTATTTAATGGAATGTGGTTGTCCTCCATGATTTTAGTTCCCATTGGTTTGTTCTTAATATATAAGGCCATGCGTGATTCCCAGTTATTTAACCAGGAATTTTACTACCGACTTTTACAACCAATTAAAGTAACTTTACGTAAGTACTTTAAAAAATAAAATCATGTCAAATTCAACCCAAAATCGTCGCCAGTTTATTAAAACATCTGGTAAAGCGGGTATGGCTATTGCGGCTATGCCAATTTTTTCAACCATAGTTACAAATAGTTTTGATATCACGGCCTATCAGCAACATCCGTTGCCTTACGCCTATAATGCATTAGAACCATTTATTGATGCGCTGACCATGGAAATTCATTACACAAAACATGCCGCAACTTATGCGACCAATTTGAAAGACGCATGTGTGGCTGAAAAAGTGGACACTACGCAATTAGCATTCACCGATTTAATTAAAAATATTTCACGCTATAGCCCTAAGATGCGCAATAATGCAGGCGGTCATTATAACCATGAATTATTTTGGCAATTAATGAAGCCAGCGCCAGCAACTGTTCCTGCAGGATCTTTAGCAGAGGCAATTACAAAAACATTTGGCTCCTTTGATGCATTTAAAACTGCTTTTGGCGATGCAGCTAAAGCAAGATTTGGAAGTGGTTGGGCTTGGTTATTGCTAAAAAAAGAAGGGGGCTTGGCAATAAGTTCTACGCCTAATCAAGATAATCCTTTGATGGATATTGCGGAAGTAAAAGGTTTCCCATTGGTAGGATTGGATGTTTGGGAACATGCTTATTATTTAAAATACCAAAACAAGCGTCCCGACTATATCAATAATTGGTGGAATTTAGTGAATTGGGATTATGTACAAAAAAGATACGACGAGGCAAATCATTAATTAGTTTGTAAGCGCAACCATACATTTGTTTAATTACATTTTTATCAATTTCTCATAAGTGCAAAAATCAAAACAAAATTTAAAAATTCAATTTTTTGTTACTAGTTTAAGTATCGTATTATTCGTTCTTAAATTTGTTGCCTATTTTATGACCCATTCCTTGTCCGTGCTATCGGACGCATTGGAAAGTATTGTAAATATAATGGCAGGGATCATTGGATTATACAGTTTATATATTGCTTCAAAACCCAAAGACAAAGACCATCCTTATGGTCATGGTAAAGCAGAATTTGTATCGGCCGCTTTTGAAGGCAGTTTAATTATCATGGCAGGAGGAATTATTTTGTATGAATCCATCATTACTTTTTTTGAACCAAGTAGTTTACGCAACCTAGACAATGGCATTTGGTTATTACTAGCTACCGCAGTATTAAATATGGCCGCTGGATTAATTGCAAAATCGGTTGGTAAAAAAAATAATTCATTAGCACTCACTTCTAGTGGGCAACATTTACTCATTGATAGCTATACTACCTATGCTATTGTTATTGGCATTGGATTGGTTATGAAAACAGGTTATAATGGAATTGATACCACTATAGCTATTGCCATGGGTTTATGGATTATATATAATGGCTATAAAATTATAAGGCAATCCCTTGCGGGTATTATGGATGAAGCAGATATGGCATTATTGGATGCGGTTATTCAAGAATTAAATTTATCTCGTCATACGCACTGGATTGATTTACATAATTTGAGGGTAATTAAGTATGGCGCTTTAATGCACATTGATTGTCATTTAACAGTACCATGGTATTTTAATGTAAATGAAGCACATGCTGCAGTGGATGAGTTTACCAAATTGATTAAAAATAAATTTGGTGATAGTGTTGAGTTTTTTGTGCATACAGATGGTTGCATGCCTTTTAGTTGCGCTATTTGTACCATTGAAAATTGCGAAAAACGAAATGCCCCTTTCAAACAAAAACTAGCATGGAATAGAGAGAATGTATTATCAGACTTGAAACACCAATTAGTATAATGCATGAAACAAGTTTGATCGATTATACTATTTATCAAGCTACGCTTCATCAAAAAGATATTATTTAAAAAATAAATAAAATAGTTAATTAAAATTAATTCAAAATGAATCCCTGGAAACAATACCAAGAGCAAAATAAAGAAAGATTCTTAGCAGAACTTTTAGCCTTATTACGCATACCAAGCATCAGTGCAAAGTCGGAAAATAATGGCGATATGCTCACTTGCGCAAAAGCGGTGGAAGAAGCGTTAAAACAAGCAGGCGCGCCAGTGACTAAAATTTATGAAACTGCAGGACATCCGATTGTTTATGGTGAAATTATAACCGACCCTAGCTTCCCTACTGTGCTTGTTTACGGACATTATGATGTTCAACCTGCTGATCCATTGGAATTATGGCATAGCAGTCCATTTGATCCAACAATTAAAGATGGTAAAATATATGCACGTGGCGCTTGCGATGATAAAGGGCAATTTTACATGCACGTAAAGGCATTAGAAATAATGACGCAAACAAAATCACTTTGTACGAATATAAAATTCATCATCGAAGGAGAAGAGGAAATTGGAAGTCCAAATTTAGCGCAGTTTGTAAAAGCACATACGGAATTGTTAAAGGCAGATGTTATATTAATCAGTGATACTGCAATGATAAGTATGGATACACCCTCTATCGATATTGGGGTACGTGGATTAAGCTATATTGAAATTGAAGTTACAGGACCTAATCGTGATTTGCATAGTGGTGTATATGGGGGTGCAGTTGCCAACCCTATCACCATTTTATCAAAAATGATTGCTTCCTGTCATGATGAAAATAATCATATAACCATTCCAGGTTTTTATGATGATGTATTATCGGCCACCGATGCAGAAAGAAAAAAAATGGCAGAAGCTCCATTTGATGAAACGGAATTCAAAACAGATTTAGGCATTCAACAACTTTGGGGTGAAAAAGGTTACAGTACCAATGAAAGAACAGGTATTAGGCCCACACTTGAAGTAAATGGAATATGGGGTGGCTATACCGGAGAAGGTGCAAAAACAGTTTTACCATCAAAAGCATTTGCAAAAATCTCATGCAGGTTAGTACCCAACCAATCTTCTGAAAAAATAACCAGTATGATATTGGCGCATTTTAAAAAAATAGCGCCAGCATTTGTTACTGTGAATGCATTTGAACATCATGGTGGGGAACCTTATATTACACCGATTGATTCCCACGAATACCAAAGTGCAGCCAAAGCCATTGCAGCTACTTTTGGAAAGGATCCCATTCCAGTGCGTGGTGGTGGTAGTATTCCTATTTGTGCATTGTTTGAAAAGGAATTAAATGTTAAGATTGTATTTATGGGTTTTGGTTTAGACAGCGACAACTTGCATAGCCCAAATGAAAAATATGATATTATCAATTTTTACAAAGGCATTGAAACCATTCCTTACTTTCATCAGTTTTTTGCAGAAAAAAAATCCTAATACATGCGGGGGCAAGAAACCACAAAAAAAGCGGAAAAGCAAAAAGTTAGATTAGACAAATACTTGTGGTGTATCCGTATTTTTAAAACACGAAGTCAGGCAACAGAAGCCATTGATAAAGGGCGTGTTAAAATTAAAGGAGAACCAGTTAAAGCGTCACGTGCTGTGGTGGTGGGCGATGAATATGAAGCCAGAACCGAGCATAAAAACTGGGTCATTAAAGTAACCCAATTACTTGAAACACGCATGGCATACATAGAAGCGATTAAATATTACAATGACCTTACACCCATTGAGGAATTAGAGCGTGTAAGTCAAGTAGCATCGAGCTTTCATACCGGTAAGCGATTGAGTAAAATAGGCCGTCCTACCAAAAAAGACCGACGTGATTTAGGCGATCTTTTGGGCTAAGTGCAGAAACAAGGAATAGAAAAAAATAGGCGTCTATATTGTTTCTTTTATCTTTACACTATGACCATTGAAATTTTAACCGTTTTACCAGAACTATTAACAAGCCCTTTTGAGCATAGCATGATGAAGCGTGCGCAGGAAAAAGGACTGCTTACCATTAAATTACATACACTCAGGAAGTGGGCTATCAATAAACATGGACAGGTGGATGATTACCAATATGGTGGAGGTGCAGGCATGGTGATGATGTGCGAACCCTTAGCAAATGCAATTGACGAATTACAAGTAGAAAGCAAATTTGACGAGATCATTTTTATGACCCCCGATGGTAAAACATTGGAGCAAAAAGACGCCAATACACTTTCGCTTAAAAATAGAATATTAATTATCTGCGGTCACTATAAAGGCATTGATCAACGCATTCGGGATTTGTATGTGACGCGCGAAATTTCCATTGGTGATTATGTATTAAGTGGTGGTGAATTAGCCGCAGCCGTTTTGGTGGATGCAATAGGTCGTATTATACCTGGTGTATTAAACGATGAAACCTCCGCATTGACCGACTCTTTTCAAGATAACTTATTGGCACCTCCTGTATTTTCAAGACCCGTTGATTTTAGAGGCTTACAAGTACCTCCTATTTTATTGTCGGGTGATCCTAAAAAAATTGAAGCTTGGAGACAAGAACAAGCACTTGAACGAACCCAACAACGCCGTCCTGACATTCTAGACCAATAATAGACCGCTTATACCATTAATTATAGATAAGCGCTAAGCTATTATGGATAATTAATATACATAACTGATATTTGCTCTAAATTATTTAGCATAATGCGCTTGATCCGAACCCTTTTATTTTATTGTCTTTCTATTTCTTTTGCAGCAAATTGTCAAGCACAAAAAATCACTGAATTTCAAAAAGACTATCAACTTGATTTAATTAAAACAACTGATGTCATTAAAATTGATGGTATTTTAGATGAAGCGATTTGGGCGAATACAAAATTGGTAAATGCTGATAATAAAAAATTTCCAAATAATATAGGAGAAGTAAAAAGAAAAACAGAGGTACGATTAACCTTTGATGAAAAAAATATTTATTTTGCCTTCAAAGTATACGACAGCGGTACCGCTATTATCAAAAGTTTAAAAAGAGATGTGGGACATGATGGCAATGATGGTATTGGTATTGTACTTGACCCATTGAATCAAAAAACAAATGGCTTCTTTTTTGTTTTGAGTGCCATGAATGTACAATCCGAAGATCAATTAAGTAGTTCCACAGAACGGATGAGCGATTGGAGTTGGGATACAAAATGGTTTTCCGCAACCAAGGACTATGGAAATTTTTGGGTGGCGGAAATAATGATTCCTTTAAAATCACTTAGATATGATCCGGATCAAAAACATTGGGGCATCAATTTTATTCGTATTGATGCAAAAAATGTGCAGTACAATACTTGGGCCAAAGTGCCCCCTACATTTAGGTCCTATGATTTAGGTTATACAGGCGTGATACATTGGCCTACGACGCCTCCCATGAATTCAAATAATTTGATTATTCAGCCTTATATCACTGGTACTGCCAATGAGGATAAGCAAAACAATAAAACTTTAAACGCCAATGGCAATGCAGGTTTTGATGCAAAAGTGGCAGTAAATACTTCACTAAATTTAGATATTACTGTCAATCCCGACTTTTCACAGGTGGAAGTGGATCAGCAAGTAACCAACTTAACGCGCTTTAATATTTTTCTTCCTGAAAGAAGAAATTTCTTCATTGAAAACTCGGATCTCTTTGCCAATTTTGGTATTCCACCTGTACGTCCATTTTATTCGAGAACGATTGGTTTGGATAGGCAAGGAAATCGAATTCCCATTTTATTTGGCGCCAGGATGTCTGGTAATTTAGCACCTGGAACTAGGATCGGTGTTATGAATATGCAAACCGGAAGACAGGGTGATTATAGTCCTGAAAATTTTTCTGCCATCACTTTACATAAAAGAGTATTAAAAAGATCTGAAATTAAAGGGTACTTTTTAAATCGTGAAAATTACATTTCAAAAGAAGAAGCATTAAAAAATCCATTGGACAGATATGGTCGTAATGCAGGTATTACATTTGAATACTCCAATGTTCCAGGTACCTTTAGCTCATGGGCAACCTATCATCAATCCATGAAGCCAAATATCACTGACCTGAATTCCTATGTTGACGTAGGAATAGCTACAAATAAAAAGCATTGGAACACCGTGCTTGAAATTGGAAATTTAGGTAAAAACTATTATACCGATATGGGTTTTGTAGAACGCATTAATAATTACGATGCCCTAAGAGACACAGTTATAAGAATGGGTTATAAAAATAGCTACGCGCAATTAACTTATTTAACACAACCGCCCAATGGGAAAATTGGAAAATTTGAAGTGCAATTAGAAAACTATACTGTGCTGAATCCCGATAATACATTGAATGAAAGTACGACCGAATTTGGCATACAGACCGACTTTAAGAACTCCTCCAATTTAAAAGCGAATTTAGAAAACAATGTAGTGGATTTAATATTTCCCACGTCATTCACAGGCGGCACCCCGTTACCTAGACAAAGATACCAGTATAGCCAATTTTTAATCAGCTTCATGTCTGATACACGTAAGGAATTGGGTTGGTTTGGCGATGCTAGAATTGGTAATTTTTATAACGGGACGATTAGAGGAATTAGTGCCGGTATTCAATGGCGTAATCAACCTAATTTAAACATCCGATTGAGAGCAGAACTAAACAATATTAATTTGCCTGGAAAATATGGCAGCACCAAATTATTATTGATTGCGCCACGTATTGAATACAATTTTAATACCCAATTATTTTGGACTACTTTTATACAGTACAATACCCAAAGCAATAACTTTAATATTAATAGTCGTTTGCAATACAGGTACAAACCGATGAGCGACTTTTTTTTAGTATACACCGACAATTATTTTACAGATCCATTATTTAAAAATAAAAGTAGGGCCCTTATCTTTAAATTCAGTTATTGGTTAAATATGTAAACCGATTATAAAAAATGAAACCCACTTTTTCAGTTTCTGGTCAATATGTTGACATTGTAGGCAAGCAAATTTATCCTGCAACTATTCAGGTGAAAAATGGCATCATTGTTGCTATCAGCCCATGCGAAAATGCCCCCTTACAATATTTATTACCCGGTTTTATTGACAGTCACGTGCACATTGAAAGCAGTATGCTTATTCCAAGCTCCTTTGCTAGGTTGGCTGTTGTACATGGTACCATTGGCACTATCAGTGACCCGCATGAAATAGCCAATGTTTGTGGAGTAGATGGGGTTCATTATATGATTGACAATGGAAAAAAAGTTCCTTTCCATTTTTTCTTTGGCGCACCCAGCTGTGTGCCTGCCACCACTTTTGAAACAGCAGGTGCGATGATTGATAGCAATCAAATAACTGAATTATTAGCTTCTGATGATATTTATTATTTGAGTGAGATGATGAACTTTCCCGGTGTTTTGTTCAATGATCCAGCAGTAATAAAAAAAATTACTGCTGCGCAAAAAGCGGGGAAGCCGGTAGATGGGCATGCGCCAGGATTAAGAGGCGAAGAAGCAAAAAAATATATTGCAGCGGGTATCAGCACCGATCACGAATGCTTTACGATGGAGGAGGCCCTAGACAAACTAGGGTTGGGGATGAAAATTTTAATTAGAGAAGGAAGTGCAGCTAAAAATTTTGAAGCATTATATCCGCTAATTGATACGCATACCAATAATATCATGCTATGTAGTGATGATAAGCATCCTGATAGTTTACTCGAAGGGCATATCAATCAACTTTGTGCAAGGGCTATTGCCAAAGGGATAGATAAATTTAATGTGCTGCAAGCTGCTTGTATTAATCCAGTAGATCATTATAAATTACCCACTGGTAAAATGAAAGTAGGTGATCCTGCTAACTTTATTGTAGTGAATGATTTAATTTCCTTTGAAGTCATCACCACCTTTATTAATGGTTTCATGGTCGCTGAAAAAGGAAAATCATATATAGCACCCATACAAGAAACAACCATCAACCAATTCGATGCCCCTTTTATTTCAGCTGCACAATTGAAAATTGATACCAAGGATTATCCAAATCAAAATGGACTAATCCCTGTTATAGAAGCTATTGATGGACAACTCATCACCAATTGTATTTGGATGTCTCCCACCGAAAAAGAAAATTGTTTGATTGCAAACACCACAAACGATATTTTAAAAATGGTCGTTTACAACCGATATAAAACTGCAGCCCCCAGCATTGCCTTTATAAAAAATTTCGGATTTACCCACGGTGCCATTGCCTCCACTGTAGCGCACGATAGTCATAATATTATTGCTGTTGGTGTTGAAGATGAAAGTATAATGACTGCTATTAATAGTGTCATTCAAGAAAAAGGAGGGGTGAGCTGTGTCAATAAAACCGACACAAAAATACTAGCCCTCCCTGTTGCCGGCCTCATGAGCACCGCTGACCCATATGAAGTAGCGGAACAATACACCATCATTGATGCGATGTCAAAGGACTTAGGCAGTTCATTAGGCTCCCCATTCATGACCCTTAGCTTTATGGCATTATTGGTCATTCCGCATCTTAAATTAAGCGATAAAGGCTTATTTGACGGGGATCAGTTTAAATTATTTTAAAATTGCCCTTAAGAACCCTAGATTTGAAAAAAATTACTTGCCATGGTCCATCATTTAAGTGAAAAACATAGTTTACTAAGTAATTGGATTGCTGAAATCAGGGATGTGCAAATTCAAAAAGATAGGATGCGCTTTAGACGAAATATTGAACGCATTGGTGAAGTAATTGCATATGAAATGAGCAAACATATGGCGCACAAGGTGGTGAATACCACAACCCCATTAGGTACCCACGCCTCAAAAGTTTTAATGGAACAGCCGGTCATAGCCACTGTATTAAGAGCAGGATTACCCATGCATCAAGGCATGTTAAACTATTTTGATAAAGCAGACAATGCATTTATCTCGGCCTATCGAAAACATCATCCAGATGGCAGTTTTGAAATAAGTGTTGAATACTTGAGTTGCCCTGATTTAAATAATCGAATTTTAATTATTGCCGACCCCATGTTAGCCACTGGTGCCTCATTAGTTGAAACTATTCAAGCGATTACAAAGACACAAAAGCCAAAGGAAATTCATATTGCAGTAGCCATTGCAAGCAAAAAGGGAATTGAAACTATACAAGCAGCATTGGGAATGGATACCCCAATTTGGTGTGGTGATATTGACGATGTACTCAATGATAAAAGCTATATCGTACCAGGCTTAGGTGACGCAGGTGACCTAGCTTACGGGACCAAAATGCAATCATAGCATCGTCCTAAAGTCCTAGTTCGTATCTTTATTACAAATTAAGCAACTTGCTCAAAGAACTCATTTTATCGGTTCGCGCCTATTTTTTAGCACACCAATTCATACTGCAACATAAATTGTGGAAATGGATGATATTGCCTGGCATTCTATACACCGTTATGTTTGTCATTGGCATGTCCTACTTTGGTGATACCTCAAGCACTTTTATTGAATGGATTATTTTAAGAACTGGATTAAAAACTTGGTTAGATAGCATTAGTAGTGATTGGCTAGGATTTTTTATCACCATGGGAAGTTTTTGGTTATGGTTTACCTTGCTTCTTTTTTATTTTGCATTATTTAAATACCTTTTTTTACTCATTTTTTCGCCCATGCTGTCTTACTTACATTTAAGAATAGATGCAGCACAAAAAGAAATTCCATTTGTTTTAGATAAAACTGTTTATAAAAAATTAATTACACGCGCGATTGTACTTAATCTTACCAACTTATTATGGCAAACAGTTTACTTAATCCCAATTGTGATTGTTTGTTCCGTTCCTTTGATTGGTTGGTTTACCCCTATATTCACCATTGTAATGGAATGTTATTTTTTAGGCTATAGCATGCTTGATTATGGTTTAGCCACGGAGAAAAAAAATAAAATTGCTTCTGCTGACTATGTATCGAATCATAAGGGGCTTCCTATTGGAAATGGTATTTTATTTTATCTGCTGCACTTATTGCCTATTATTGGCTGGATGGTTGCGCCCTTTTATGCTTTAATTGCAGCCCATTTGAATACCCAACAAGTTAAAGACAATCAATAATGACATTAGGAAAAGTATATTTATTACCGATGCTACTTCATGAGGAAGGATTTGATAGCATGCCTAGTGATGTATTAACTTGGATACAACAGTGTGACGCTTTTTTTGTAGAGAATGAAAAAACAGCAAGAAAGTATTTTAAAAAATTATGGAAGGAAATGGTCATTGACGATTATACTTGGCATGCCATACACAAAGTTGAAAATGAACAAATACATGCTTTTTCACAACTTTTAAAACAAGGAAAAAATATTGGTATTTTATCTGAAGCAGGATGCGCTGGCATTGCTGATCCAGGTCAAATTTTAGTCGCGGCTGCGCAGGAATTAGGCGCAATAGTGAAACCCTATACTGGGCCATCCTCCTTATTATTAGCCTTAATGGGAAGTGGTATGAATGGACAAAATTTCCATTTTCATGGTTATTTACCCATTGACGCACTTGAAAGAAAGAAAAAAATTCAAGCACTTGAAACTGAAATTAAACAAACGGGTGTCACCCAACTTTTTATCGAAACCCCCTATAGAAATAATCAGTTATTTGAAGCAATCGTTCAAAATTGTCATCCCAGCACCAAACTTTGTGTGGCGATGGAATTAACGGGGCCCAACGAATGGATAAAAACACAATCGGTGGCCAACTGGAAAAATAGCAAACCAGAACTTCATAAAAAATTAGTGGTCTTTTTATTAGGCGCATAAGCGTATTTCCCGCAGTTCATCGTATTTTTTAATTTGCTACCATCCGGGATGGAAAAATCCCTAGGACATTGGAAAGCCGAGCATCCCCTTTTATTTATTGCCATTTCAATAAGTACGGGCTATTTAATAGCCAACTACCTTGGCTATAATAATACACATTTAAATGCCCCCATTGCCTTTTTCATTTTGGGAATAAGTATGGGCGTATTATGTTGTTTACCACTACTCCCATTAAATAAATGGCAGGAAGGGGTCATTATCCTAATCATACTAGTTAGCTGGGGTAGCGTTATATATATAACCACGCATAAGCAAAACCTATTGTGGCTTCCTTATCCCAATGGAATAATTAATCATGCGCGCACATGGATGATTCAAAAAATTGATATGCAAATAGTGGATAAGGAAGCGAGTGGTTTTGCAAAAGCATTATTAATAGGTGTAAAATCAGATATAGATAAAAATATAATTAAAGCCTATACCCAATTAGGCATTATACATATCATTGCCATCAGCGGTATGCATTTAGATATTATATTTAAAAACCTAGTTTATGTCACAGGTCATTTACCACGCAAAATGTTTTGGCGGTTGCTTGAGCTTGTCATTGTGCTAATAACAGTTTGGATATATACATTTATTGCATTTGCAAGTCCTTCGGTAGTAAGAGCAAGTATATTTTTTAGCCTATTTTTTATCGGGACTTTTTTCAACCAACCCAAATACACCCTTAATTG
>SHWT01000013.1 GCA_009693715.1 Chitinophagaceae bacterium | reverse complement strand
ATTTGCACCCCCTATAACTAGGGAAATGGCTGCGTAGCTCAACTGAATAGAGTACCTCACTACGGATGAGGGGGTTTTAGGTTTGAATCCTAACGCGGTCACAAAGCCCCACGAGAAATCGTGGGGCTTTTGCATTCAAAGAGACGCATAAAGCTTGCTTTAATGCGGCGATGAGAATGCAAAAGCAAAAACATCAGCGAAGCTGCTGTTTTTAAAGGGCTTTAGGTAAGCCCAATACGAGAGGCTGCGCTTGAACATCGTGAAAGCGCCATCCTAATATAATGATACTTGTATTGCTTGCGCTTGAACGCAGTGAAAGCGCAAGCCTAATACAATGAAAGGCTAATATTCCTTTATCCCAAAATCATAATAATAAACAGGCGTCCCTACCGTCGGAAAATTAAACTTTAGCGAAATCTGATTCACGCCAACTTTAAGCAATTTCATCGCTTTATCCGTAAGTAAGGTTTCACTAATTTTAACCTCAGGATCATTCTTTAAAAAATTATTGAACTGCATCACATATTCGCCATTAATATAAACATCAGTCATGCCAGTATTACAGGCTACCAAGGATAACTTTGATGGCAAAGTAGTTAAAGTGAATTCCTTATTTAAAAATAAAATATTTGAATTCCAAGGGGTATTTACTTTAGGTGTATTTTTATTATCAATGCCAAAGGGCGCTGTGCCCAATTTGAAATTTGCGCTAGTAACATTTTTTATCCAATCATTGTAGGGTATTGTAAAACTATAATTCCATTGTTGCGGTTCATTCATTGAAAGTGGTAAAATGTATTTACCAGTAAGCGTCGGCTTGAAAAATTGTTCATGTAATGCAGCAAATGTTGCTTCAGGTAGTTTACTCACTTTGCGATCATAGGTCATCCAACCACTTATCTCATCTTCCACATCACTAATTTGTGTATACACCAGTGCATTTAAACCATATTTTTTAAGTTGGAACAAATCATCAAATAAAATTTTATACTTTTCTATTAATTCATCAGCTGATTTGACAATGCCTTTTTTAAAATCAATATTCCAATCGGTTTTGATTTTGGTTCCCCCTTTTAAATCTGTGGTCCATAAATGTCCTGGAATTAATAAATCAATACCACCAGTCTCACCTAAAACCATTGCCCGATCATCATTTTTATTGACCAAGGCGATTGCAGGATGAATGGTATAATCATGGAAATCCCTGATATCCCCTACCTTCTTATCATGCCATCCACTCGCATTAATCACTAATCTAGTAGGATCCTTTTCTTTTAATGCTGCGGTTAATCTTTCGGTATCATATTGCCCCCAACTTTCATTAAATAACACCCATTGAATAATAGATGGATGATTGTACAATTGATCCACTGTTATGTTATGCTCTAGTTCAAAATCACTAGGATTTAAATTACTTTTCGTATCAATAAATTTTGTTGGACTCACCATATCCTGCCAAACTAAAATGCCTAATTGATCACAATGATAATACCACCTTTCAGGCTGTACTTTCATATGCATACGATCCATATTTGCGCCAATCTTTTTTAAATAAGCAATGTCATATCGTAAGGCTTGATCTGATGCAGGCGTCAAAATGCCATCCGGCCAATATCCTTGGTCTAGCGGACCAAGCTGGTAAATGATTTCGTTGTTTAATAAAATGCGCATATACCCTTCTTGATCACGTCCCATTGAAATTTTACGCATCCCAAAATAACTACTTACCTCATCCAAAACTTTTCCATCTTTTATCAAACTTAATTTTAAATCATATAAAAAGGGAGTCGAAGGACTCCACAACTTTGGCTGATTTAATTGTAAAGTAATAAGGTCCCCCACTGAAGTCATTATATTAGCCACCTCCTTGCCATGATCAAATGCTTGAATTTTTATAGCTGCTCCTTGCGTTGCACCCATCATATTTGTTTGCAATGAAATAGTACCATTATCAATATTGGGAATGATCTTAATACTTTCAATCGCTACCTCGTTAGTTGGCTCTAACCATACCGTTTGCCAGATGCCACTAGTTGCAGTATACTTAGTCCTATTCCTGATGGCAGGTAAAGCTTGCTTACCAATTGGTTGCGACCCCTCATTGGTTGGATCCCAAACCACTAATTTAATTTCATGCTTTTCGTCCTTGTTTAAAAATCCAGCAATATCAAATTGAAAATGATCATATCCCCCTTTATGTATACCTACATATTTTCCATCCACCCAAACTTTGGTTTCATAATCCACGGCTTCAAAATGTAAAATCAAATGTTTTTGATTCCAATGAGATGGGATAGAAAAAAAACGTCGATACCTCATTTGTTGCTTGCCCGTAATTGTTTCTTTAATACCCGATAGCGCTGACTCAACACAAAACGGGACTAAAATTTTTCGAGCATAATTAATCGCTATTTTATTCGTATCAAGTTCTGTAATTTCAAAATCCCATAAGCCATTTAAATTAAGCCAATCCCTACGAACCAATTGCGGCCTTGGATATTCCTTCCAAACATTTTCGGGGGTAACATCATTGGCCCACTTCGTCATTATTTGGCCTGGAACAGGCGCCCAATTTTGCGCTTGAATGAATGAATATTGCAATAACAATAACAAACGGAAAATGACTTTTATTCTATCTTTCATAATTTAACAATTAGGGATAAACCCCAGTTTATTAACCCATTAAATATATACACTATTTATTGATTTTGATAGAATCAATACGCCGTTTTATCCTACAAATTTGCAATAAATCTAGTTCATACATGATTCTAAAGTTTACTATGATAGAAAATTGATTATATTTAGTAATATAAAGTTGCTTTTATAAAAACACCAATGTAAACACTACCCTTATGGCATTTCTAAATAAAAAACACATAATCTTATTTAGCTTCGGCATTATTATAGTTGCTGCATGTAATAACAATACTTTCAACCCTCCTAAAGTTACATTCATCATGGAGGAATCCATGTTGCCTGCATATGAAAAAGATATTGATCACAAAGGGATATTAAACACCATACAACGCAATCAAGAGGAGGCGTTTATGGATGGAAAAAAAATATATAATAGGAATTGTGTCAATTGCCATGGCACACCCAAACAGGAAGGCTCCTTACCTACTGCATTTCAATATTGGAAGGATCAATTTAAAGTGGGTGAAGATCCTTATTCCATATACCAAACTTTAACAAGGGGCTATGGTGGAATGCCTCCTCAAACCACATTAACCCCTACTGAAAAATATAATGTCATTCAATATATAAGAGAAGAATTTATTTTAAAACAAAACAAGGCTGCTTACTTTAATATTGATTCCAATTATTTAGCAAGTTTGCCCACTGGTAAATCCACAGGGCCAACTAGCATTAAAAAAGAAGGTTGGGCTGAAATGGATTATGGAAATTTTTTAATCAATACCTACGAATTGGTTGAAGCCAATACAAAGCCGAGAGAAATTTCAAGAGGCCCCTCCCCATTAAAAAATGAAAATTTAGTGAATGCTAATTACGCATACAAAGGGATTGCTGTGCGATTAGATGATGGACCAGGTGGTATTGCCGCAGGAAAAGCGTGGATGATATTTGATCATGATTTAATGCGTATTGCAGGCGCGTGGACAGGAAAAGGATTTATTGACTGGGAAGGAATTCTTTTTAATGGACAACATAATATTTCACCACGAACCATTGGGGAACTACAATATGCAACACCTGTTAGTCCTAGTTGGGCAAATCCAATAGACGGTTCATTTGTAGATACCCGGTTTAAAGCAGTGGATAATAGAAGATTTGGGCCATTACCTAGAACATGGGCACAGTATAAAGGGCTTTATCACTATCAAGATAAAATAATTATTTCCTATAAGGTGGGAAATTCAGATGTACTTGAAAAATTATCATTAGAAGGCACAACTGAAATGCCAATTTTCGCGCGCAGTTTAAATATGTCCGCTTCAACCACCAAATTAAAAATGAGAGTTGCACCCATCAATACCCATGTTGCACTCATAGGTACGGATGCTGAAATAAAAAAAGAAAATGGTTTTTTTGTTTTAAATATTCCTGCTGCAAAAAAAATAAATATCAAACTATTAATCGCGAATAAAAAAATTATAAATTTTGAAGAATTATCAAAAAATTCAAAAAAACCAGAAAACCTTTTAGCTTATACTAATGGAGGTGCCCCACATTATGCTCAAAAGTTAATTACGAATATTACCAAAGGGAATCAACCTGGCGCATTTAAAGTGGACAGAATGGAACTTCCCTACCAAAGCCCATGGAAAAATCAAATGCGATTAAGTGGTATCGATTTTTTAGCGGACAGAAATAAAGCAGTCATCTGCTCCACCGATGGGGATGTTTGGTTGGTAGAAGGCATATTGCAACAAGAAGGAAAATTAATATGGAAAAGAATTGCGTCGGGATTATTTCAACCCCTAGGAATTAAAATTGTTGATAAACAAATATTTGTCACCTGCCGAGATCAACTTGTAAAATTGCATGATCTTAATGGAGATGAAGAAATTGATTATTATCAAAGTTTTAATAGTGATCATCAAGTAACCAACCATTTTCATGAATTTTCCATGGGTCTTCAAACAGATAAAGAAGGTAATTTTTACTACGCGAAAAGCGCAAGACATGCCAGAACTTCATTAGTTCCGCAACATGGCACATTACTCAAAGTATCAAAAGATGGTCAAGAAACCAGTATTGTAGCCCACGGCTTTAGGGCAGCCAACGGTGTGTGCATTAATCCTGATGGAAGTTTTATAGTGACAGACCAAGAAGGTCATTGGAATCCAATGAATCGAATTAATTGGGTAACACCCACCAATAAATTTTATGGAAACATGTTCGGATATAATGCATCAGCAGATAGTTCAGATACAGGCATGGAACAACCCTTAACCTGGGTGGAAAGAGATATGGATAGATCCCCTTCTGAATTACTTTGGGTGGATAGCAAGGCCTGGGGACCGCTTAATGGAAGTTTACTCAGTTTTTCATATGGTTATGGGAAAGTATTTGTTGTGCCCCATGAAAAAATAGGCAATCAAATGCAAGGAGGTGTTTTTGAATTACCCATTGCGCCCTTTTCAACTGGTGTAATGCGTGGTAGATTTAATCCAGGTGACGGTCAATTATATGCTTGTGGCTTATCTGCATGGGGTTCAGCACAGCCGGAATTGGGTGGATTTTATCGTATTAGATATAATGGCGAAAAAACAATTGTACCATTATCACTTAATGTATTAGCCAATGGTATTCGCATCCGTTTTTCTCATGAATTAAATAAAAATAATGTAGAAAATATTAAATCCTATCAAGTACAAACCTGGGATTTAAAAAGGTCTAGAAAATATGGCTCTGATCATCACAACACAAAAACACTTAATGTTAAAAATGCAATTTTGAGTAAGGATAAAAAAGAAGTATTCCTAAGCATTACGGATTTAAAAACTACCAATGTCATGGAAATAACATTCCAATTTTTAGATGACAATGGTAAAGCAGTTAAAGGACTTATTCAAAATACCATCAATCAAATTGGCAAATAAGTTAAATGACTACTTTAAATCAACATTGCAATAATTAATTTTCAAGGCATCCATTACAGGCATATGTTTTTTAACCCTATTTGAAAATGCGGTGTAATTTTTTGGACGCTTGGGCGACCATCCAATTTCAGCCAAAGCCAGTGCCCTTGGGAAGGTCATATACTCCGCATAAGCAGGAGTTCCAATATATTCCGTCCAAACATTTGCTTGTACACCCACAATATGTTTTGCTTCGGCTTCGGTTAATTCAGGTAAATCTGGTTCAAAGGAATAGCATTTTGACAAAGACAAATTACCACCAATGGCCAACGGCTGTGTTTTAGGATCTGCTTGATAATAATCCAGATATAAAAAATCGTTCGGTGACATTACAACATCATGATTTAATTTAGCTGCTTCAATACCTCCTGCAGTACCTCTCCAAGACATCACCATTGCATTTGGCGAAAGTCCCCCTTCTAAAATTTCATCCCATCCCAACATCTTTTTACCTTTGGCGGTGATGAACTTATCTATTCTACCGATAAAATAACTTTGTAACTCATGCTCATCTTTTAATTTTAATTTTTTAATTAAATCCTGACAAAACCTACTTTCCTTCCATTGTTTTTTAGGACACTCATCTCCACCAATGTGAATATATTGCCCAGGAAATAAAGCCATCACTTCCGTAAGCACATCCTGCATAAAAGTAAAAGTTTCTTCACGTGGGCATAACACATCTTCAGATACACCCCACTTGGTAGCCACCTCATAAATCTTATCTGGATTGCAACCCAATTGCGGATAGGCTGCTAATAATGCTTGTGAATGCCCAGGCATTTCAATTTCAGGAATAATGGTAACAAATTTTTTTGAAGCATAGGCAACCACTTCCTTAATATCATTCTGCGTATAAAAACCACCATAAGGTGTTTTGTCAAATTTCATATCCTTGTAAGCACCCACCATACTCTCTTTTCTGATGGAACTTATACTAGTCAATAATGGGTATTTTTTTATTTCAATTCTCCAACCTTGGTCTTCTGTTAAATGCCAATGAAATGTATTTAATTTATATACTGCCATTAAATCAATAAAACGTTTAATAAAATCGACAGAATAAAAATGTCTACCCGCATCCAACATTAAACCACGATAGTTGAATCTAGGGGCATCTTCCACTTGGCAAGCTGGAACTGTTGCAATTAAATTTGACTTCCCCGCTGCATAAACTTGTGCAGGCATTAATTGAAACAAGGATTGTAATGCATAAAAAGCACCTTTGCCATTTTTGGATTGAATGGTGATATTTTTAGTGGTAATATTTAATTGATACGCCTCATCCCCCAATTGGTCATTTTGAACAAAAAAGATACCAGTTAATTTTAATGCACCTGCCTTTACAGGTAATACAAGATCAAAGGATGCTTTTAATTGTTCAGAAAGCATTTTAGCTACAGAAGAAATATCATTATCCTTAGCTATTACAGTAATAACCGTATTTGACTTAAATGAATATACCCCATTTGCAGGTATTAATTTTTGTGGCTCAGGGATGATCGTATACTGATTTTGTGAAAAAGCAGTTACTGAAATACAGGCAACTAAGAAGGTTAAAATGAATGATCTCATAAGATGTAAAATTTATTTAACAATATAATAAAATTAACTGTGATTACAAATCAATTAAATGAAATAGCCTATACATTCCCTAGTTATTGAAAAAAATAGTTAAACAATTGATAACTATCTCAAAATGTACTAATTTAATACTTCTAATTGAAAGATTTTACCACTTTTAACTATTTGAATTATGAAATTTTTATTCGCTTTATCCCTATTATGTGCAACAGCAGTCATGGGACAAAAATCAACCGTAGAAGCATGGGAAAACATGTTTAATGGCAAAGATTTAACTGGTTGGACACCAAAAATTAGGTATGCAGCCACAGGTGAAAATGTTAAAAATACATTCCGAGTGGTGGATGAAAAATTAGTGGTGAGTTACGATCAATATGATACTTTTAATGAGCAATTTGGACATTTATTCTATAATAAAAAGTTCAGCTACTACCGCATTAAATTACAATACCGCTTTACAGGTGAGCAAGCCAAAGATGGCCCAGGTTGGGCTTATAGAAATAGTGGCATCATGATTCATGGACAATCCCCTGAATCCATCGGTAAGGATCAGGACTTTCCCGTATCCATTGAAGTACAGTTATTGGGAGGCAATGGCAAGGAAAAGCGCACTACCTGTAACCTATGTACACCTGGAACAAATGTAGTCATGAATGGAAAAGTATTTACACCTCATTGTATTAATTCCACTTCTGACACTTATCATGGTGATCAATGGGTAACTGCCGAAGTGATTGTATTAGGCGATTCAATTGTACAACATTTTGCCAATGATAAAATGGTCTTGTCATATGAAAAGCCGCAAATTGGCGGAGGAAATGTGAGTGGTCAGGAAAACATTTTTGGCACCAGTGGCCAATTATTAACCGAAGGAACTATTTCATTACAAAGTGAAAGTCACCCTGTTGAATTTAAAAGTATTAAAATTTTAAATTTAGAAGGCTGCATGGATCCGACTGCTAAAAATTATAAAACCTACTTTATCAAATCAAAACATAGTGATTGTCGCTATTCTAAAAAAGAGAAATAGCACAAATTAATCCGCTTTATTTTTTCCTTTGACAAAAACTTTTACGCCATTATTCTTTACCCAAATTTCATATTCTCCAATCATTTCATTTAATAATGATGTATTGGTTTTAGCTAAGTTGTTGGATTCAGTCAAGTCCGTTGACATATCATATAATTCCCAATCGGCATCTTCTATATCTTTAACTATTTTCCAATTGCCTTTACGCATTGCCTTATTGCCAACATGTTCCCAAAAATAGGTTTCCGGTTGCTTGGCTTTGCCATTCCATAAATAACTTAAACTTTGACCGGGTAAATTATTAATGGGCACACCTGCTAATTCCAAACTGGTGGGTAATAAATCAATGATATGGCCTACCCCTTCATTAAACCCGGGTTTGGCTTTTATTTTTGCAGGCCATTGAATTATGCAAGGAGTTATCATACCACCTTCATGCATAAATTTCTTGTACTTTCTGAATGGGGTATTGGAAACATTGGCCCAAGGATAATCATAAGTTACATAAGATCCTTTCGCGCCAATAGGTACATTTTTATCATTAAAATTCCGACCATCTACATTTTCAGCACAGCCCCCATTATCAGACATAAAAACAATAAGTGTATTGTCGTATTGCTTATTTACTTTTAAAGCAGCAATTAATCGACCAATATTTTGATCCATTCGATCAACCATTGCAGCATATACAGCCATTTTTCTTACCCATTGTTTTTTATCAGCCACCTTATCCCAATCTTCTATATCAGCAGGCCTTTCAGTTAATTGATAACGTTTGTCAATTAAACCTAACTGAATCATTTTTTTGTATCGATTCGTTCTTGTAATATCCCAACCCTGCTCATATAATTTTTCATATTTAACTATATCTTGCTCATACGCTTGAATCGGAAAATGTGGCGCAGTATAGGCTAAGTATAAAAAAAATGGATTCGCAGCGTGGTTCTTTTTTTGATCATTTAAATATTGAATTGCATAAGTAGTAAATGCATCAGTTAAATAGAAGCTATCCTTCGGAATTTCATAATCCTTGTCATCTAATACAATGTGACGTTTCCCAATTTCTTGTGGAATGATTTCATAATAGCTAGATGCCCCTGATATCAAACCAAAATAATGCTCAAAGCCTCTTGTTAATGGCCAATGTTGTGAACGTTCCCCTACATGCCACTTGCCTGTCATATACGTATTATAACCATTGGCTTTCAAAGTTTCCGCAATGGTTGGATACTTTGGATCTAAATAACCCTGGTAACTTCCTGTTTGTATGGGTGCAGTTTCAGGGCTCACCATTTCACCCATACCTACCGTATGTGGAAACTGCCCTGTTAATAAGGAGGCCCTTGTTGGGCAACATCTTGCATTATTATAAAAACTTCGAAGTTTAATCCCATTGGATGCAATCTTATCCAAATGAGGTGTTTTAATTTCACTTCCATAACATCCAATATCAGAATAACCCATATCATCCGCTAATATATATATGATATTAGGTCGTTGGGGAATAGTATCATTTGCGCTTACAAACAGGGAAAATGATAAAAAGACAAAAAGCAATAATTTACTTTTCATGAAAGAATTTATTTTTGGAGAACTATTTTGATGGCTCATTATTGTTACATTATTTTTTTATAAAAGCTGGATTATACTTCCCTCTTTTTTTAAACCCTTCAAAAGGACGCATTAAACCAAAACGAGGATAACTGTCAAAAATATCACCATTACCTAATACACGAGGATCCCCCTGTGTTGTTAAGGATTGATCCAATTTACTTTTTAATTGTACTTTAATTTTAGCTACACTAGCCTGCCCAGAAAGATCATTTAAACAAAAAGGATCTTTTAGGATATCGTATAGCTCCTCCGAATTCCTTTTCTCAAATCCCTTTTTGAAAAGCTTTGCAAAATTTGCTTTGTTTTTTATCATGAATGATTTTGTAGGAGAATCATCAATATCCTCATACCCTTCCAAAATCGGTTTCATATCTCCTTTCTTTTCTGATAATTCCACTTTTTCCAAAATCGATGGATCACCTGCAGGCCATCGATCTGTTTTAAAATTTTCAATATATAAATAGTTATTCGTACGAATTGCCCTAGCTGGATAACCAACATTATCAGGTCTTGCATGCGAATGCCTTTCCCTACCTGCTAAAATATAAGACCTTGAAGAATCAATGAATCCTGATTTACTACTTGAAAATATAGGCACCAATGATTTACCAGTGATCCCCTCAAAATGTTTCACTCCTGCCATATCCAAAAAGGTGGGTGCTAAATCAATTAAACTAACTAAGTCATTTACCTTTCTTTGCTTGCCGATAATACCAGGGCCACTGATGGCTAATGGAACATGAATGCCATATTCCTGTAAATTCGCTTTTGCATATGGAAAAGCCATACCGTTATCAGCAGTAACCACTATAATCGTGTTGTCCAATTCACCAGCAGCTGCTAACATTTTTATAATCTTATCTAACTGTTTATCAAACCACTCAATTTCAAGCGCATAGTCGAGCATATCATTTTTTACTACATCCGCATTCGGTAGAAAGGAGGGTACGGATACCCCATTGATGTCTAAGCCTGATTTTGCACCAGAACCTTCCTCATAATTACGATGTGGTTCCCTTGATCCATACCAAAAGAAAAATGGTTGATCCGCAGGTTTCTGTGATAAAAATTCTTCAAAATTAGAAGCATAATCCGTCTTACTTATCCCTGTTGTTGGCACCGTTGTAAATTCTTTCCGATTATATTCCGGTCCTACTGGGTTTCGCTTCCACCCTGCATCAATAAAATTTCCTGGATCCCAAGGCTTACCAGTGAAACCAATAAAATAACCAGACGCTTCCAATGCAGTTGTAAATACGGGGAATTTATTGGGAAAATAACTCGCATGCGTTCCGGCTTCTTCTAACTGCCAAATTTGCCTACCCGTTAATATCGCAGCCCTTGATGGACTACATTGTGGCGCAGCTACAAATGCATTATTAAAAAGTATCCCATTCGCTGCTATACGATCAAACGCAGGTGTATGGTATGTTTTTTGACCATACATTGAAGTATGCGGATAGGACTGATCATCGGCAATGGCAAATAAAATATTAGGAGGTCGTTTACTCGGTTTTTTCGTTTGCGCAGCTAATTCATTTGATTGAAATACCGAAAAAATAAGCAAGGTCAAAAAGCAATATAATCTATTCATTTTCATACCCATTAAATTACACATTATATAAATAATCAACAAAAGATAACCCTTCTATTTTTGATTTATGATGCTAAATTTAAGCCGAATCTAGATGCTTGAATAATTAATTTAAAAGGAAGCAATTTTAATAAATTTGAATATCTTGTTACTAGTAATAAATGAAATAACGCATGATGAAATTTAATAATCTATATAAGACAATCTTAGTTTCCATTTGCATTATGGGATTAACTACTTCATATGCGCAACAGCGACCAAATGTGATTGTGATTTATTCTGACGATCAGGGTGCCATTGATTTAAATTGCTATGGTGCTAAAGATTTATTAACGCCCAATATTGACCGATTAGCTGCCACTGGTACCATGTTTACACAATTTTACGCCTCTCCTGTTTGCTCTCCTTCCAGAGCTTCCTTACTTACTGGCTTAAATCCACAACGTGCAGGCTTGCCAGGAAACGCTTCTGAAACCAATGGAGATGTTGGCTTGCCCAATGACCGTTACACACTTGCTGAACTTTTTAAAAGTGTGGGATATAATACTGCACATATTGGAAAATGGCATTTAGGTTATAAAACTGAAATGCGCCCTAATGCACAAGGCTTTGACTATTCATTTGGACACATGGTTGGATGCATTGACAACTACTCACATTATTTTTATTGGAATGGCCCCAACAAACATGATTTATACAGAAATGGCAAAGAAGTTTTTTATCCTGGCCAATATTTTCCTGACTTAATGGTCAAAGAAGCTGGTGAATTCATGGAAAAATCGCAGCGCGATCCATTTTTTATGTACTTCGCCATTAATATGCCGCATTATCCTTATCAGGGAGATCCAAAATGGTTGGAATACTATAATAAAAAAGGAGTTCCCTACCCACGTAATTTATATGCCGCATTCATGACCAGCTTAGATGATAAAATTGGCGACTTACTACAAAAAGTAAATGCACTTGGCCTTACCAATAATACCATTATTATTTTTCAATCAGACAATGGCTATTCAACTGAAGAGCGTGCGCATTTTGGTGGCGGTAGTGCTGGCATATATCGTGGTGCCAAAGCGAGTTTATTTGAAGGAGGTATTCGTGTTCCTTCTATTATTAGTTGGCCTGGTAAAATTCCAAAGGGACAAGTACGAAATCAATTTGCAGTCAATACAGATTGGTTCCCGACACTTGCTGAATATTGTAATATTAAATTACCTCGCAACGATTTAGATGGTAAAAGCTTGGTATCAGTTATTAATAGTGCGGCTACTGAAACCATGCATCCAGAAGGATATTGCTGGGAATTTAAAAAAATGTGGGTGGCAAGAAAAGGAAAATGGAAATTGATGGGTAACCCAGTGGATACTTCTAATAAAGGAACTTTGACCGATGCCGATATTTTATTTTTAGTTGATTTAGAAGCCGATCCTTCTGAATCAACCAATGTCGCAACAAGTCACCCTGCTATTGTCAACGAATTAAAAACACAATATCAAAATTGGGGAAAGACTAATAAAAATAAATAAGCTTATTGCACTAAATATTTTATAAAGGGATCCTTGTACTCCGTAGCCCAAGAGAATAATTGTGCCCTGCAATTTTTTAATGCACTTTTGTATTTGGGGTCGTCAATTAAATTAACCATTTCTCCTGGATCGTTTACGATATCGTATAACACTTCCGATTTGTCTCCATAGTTATAGATCCAATATTTAAATTGTTTGTTTCTAAGCATTCTACCTTCTGGACTTAATTGTTGTCCATTCACCGGAGCGCCCTGTGATAATTGATCTGAAACAACAATATAATCTCGATTCGGAACTTGACTTATTTGTGTAAATGCACTCGCCAAACTTTTCCCTTTCGAAGTCGCAGGAATGGGGATACCCGCAAAGTCACAAATAGTGGGCAATACATCAATACCTGATTGCACAAAAACCTCCGACTTTAATTGCTTCCCATTATTATAACTCATGATAAAAGGCACTTTGGAAGCCTCTTCATAAAAAACTGTTTTTTGATTCCAACGGTGCGCCCCCTGTAAATCACCATGATCACTCGTAAACACAATCAAGGTATTTTTATCTAATCCTTTTTGACGCATGATGTTTAATACCCTACCTATCTCTGCATCTACTTTTTCAACCAATCTGTAATATGACCAAATATATTCACGCCACTTTTGATCGGTAAATGCACCAACAGGGAATGCAGGATTCGCTTGAATTGCCTTGCGCATCATGGCCATAAATTCAGTCTCATTTTTCGAAGGCAGGGCATTCGCCCTTAATGGTGGTAATTGATCCTGGCTAGGTGGATTCCCAATGGCACCATCAGGTAAATTATCTCCTCTTGCCCATTGACAAATATTATGTGGATTCAAAAAAGACATGACTAATAAAAATGGCTTCTCCCTTTTTAATTCAAAAAAATATTTGGCATAATTAGGTAACAAACTATCCGTACCATTCCCTTTTTTATTGGACATATAACTAAAGCCATGGGTTTCTTCTTTATTACGATCATAAGGCAAATGCCACTTACCAATATAACCGGTTTCGTATCCGGCATTTTTGAATAGGGTTCCCATCGAAGGAAAGGTTACTGGATCAATTAAGGTATCGTCATTATTTTGAATTCCTAATTCATGGGGATACCTTCCTGTAAATATGGAACTACGCGAGGGCACACATAAAGGGTTTGCACAATAAGCATTGGTAAAGCGAACACCATGGCTTGCTAAATAATCGATATTGGGCGTATTAATAAACTTTGTCCCTAAATTAATACTCATGGTTTCAGCAGACAATTCATCTGTCATGATAAAAAGCACATTTGGCTTTTGTTGCGCAAAACCATTTAAAGAAACTAAAATTAATATATGAATTGTTATGACGCTGATTAAAAATTTAAAACGCATAGTTTCTTTATTTAAAATATTTACTTTACCAATTATAAATCATCATCGTCTTCCCCCTTTTTCTTCTTTACCTTAAATACTGGGTTTGCCGACAAATTAGGTCGTACCATTTTTTTAAATACCCCTCTAAAAATAGCAATGAGTTTTTGTTGTTCAGGATTTAAATCTTTTTCAGCAATTTTATTTTTTTCTAAAGGATCTTTAATCACATTATATATTTCCCCTGTTTCGTATAATTTCCATTCTTTATTATGTACGAATCTCGCACTTGGGAAATCGCCTTTTTTAGGGTCATAATGCGCAAACAACCAATCCCTCGGTGTATAATTTTTACCTAATAGCTGCGGCATTAAACTAACGCCATCAGTGATAAAGCCAGCTGGTAATGTAATATTAGCAGCATCCACCATGGTTGGTAAAAAATCAGTAAAGTCAACTAAATTTTTATTGATTTGCCCAGGTTTAATTTTACCTGGCCAATAGGCAACCATCGGTACATGGATGCCATATTCATTCGTATAGCCCTTATTTCCTGGAATTTCACGACCATCCGCCATTTTGGATGTTATACCCACACCTGTGCCATTATCTCCAGTGAAAAGTATTAAAGTGTTTTCTAAAAGCCCCAATGATTTTACTTTGTCAATAATGTCCCCCACACTTTTATCTAAGTAGGCCATTTCATCTTTAAAATGAATATTATCAGCTTTATCACCACCAGGCTCGCCTTTTGCAACCACTTTAAAATCCTGATAGGCTTTTTGATTTAAAGGCGTTGGTACAAACGGCTTATGTGATAAAACCATTGGATAATACACAAAAAATGGAACGTCTTTTTTACGCTCCATAAAATTATTAATAAAGTTGACAAACAATTCAGGCCCATACTCCCCATTGTTGTACTTTTTCATCACCCCATTCTCAATCAACTTTGGATCCTTATAACGCTCATTGTAAGTGGAACTGGTATCCATTAAATTCCACAATAAGTATTCATCAAAACCTGATTTATAGGGCGCATATTCATCCCCCTTTAATTGCCACTTTCCTGCAATACAAGTAGCGTAGCCATGGGATTTAAACAAATGGGCAAAAGTAGTTTCATTCTGATCCAAGTAACCCCACTTTTCATAATTTCTAAAGTTGGATTTACCCGTCATTATTTGAATACGTGACGGCGAACAAAGTGGTTGTGCATAACATTGTTCAAATAACACACCCTGCTTCGCCATCGCATCAATTCTGGGTGTTTTATAAGTAACACTTCCATAGGCACTAACTGTCTCAAAGCCAATATCATCTCCTAAGATTAAAATAATATTAGGTTGCTTTTCAGTTTTATTTTTTACACTTTGTGCAATAGTTGCATTTGAAATTACAAACATTAAACAACACAAATAAATGCAACTATTTTTTATTTTCATATGCAAAAATTAATTTTCAAGCAAAGATGAATAATAATTATAAGGTTATTTTCCATTCGTTGTTCATTGGTCTACCTAATAATGCAGTTGCTTCTGCATCATTTAAAATGGTTTCTTTTTTTGGATTCCATTTTAATGAACGGTTCAAACGATAAGCAATATTTCCAAGATTACAAACAGTTGCTGTACGATGCCCAATTTCAACATCACAAACGGGCTTGGTTCTTGTGCGCATTGCACTTAGGAAATCCTTGTAGTGATTGGTACTATTATAAACGCGTTTGTCGGCATCCGTGAAAATTTTGTCCTTCAAACTAACAGGACTTGTCTCAAGCTTACCTCTTTGAACTTTTATTTCTCCTTCAGAACCAAAAAAGTGAATGGCATTATTCCACTCCCACTTTTCGTGTGTCATGGTAATTCCATTGGCATATCGATAGGTTAAATAAAGATTATCTTTACCATCAGGCGCAATAACTTCTACAGGGCCTGAATGATCCATATCCAATGCCCATTGTACAATATCATACATATGTGCGCCCCAATCTGTGACACCACCGCCGCCAAATTCTCTATACTTTCTCCAATTTGGAAAAACATCTTTTGTAATAGGTGGCGCTAATTCTGCATTAAAGTTGACAAATTCATTAGGCCCTAACCATTTGCTCCAATCCAACCCTTGTGGCATTGGTTCCGCAGGTAAATCATATGCAATTGGTGCTGGCCCTACATTCACTTTGATATGTTTTATTTCGCCAATAGTTCCATTACGAACTAACTCAGCTGCTTGCCTAAATTCATTCCAAGAACGTTGCATACTTCCTGTTTGAAAAACACGATCATATTTTCGTGCCGCTTGAACCATTGCTCTACCCTCTTTCACAGTTAATGAAAGCGGCTTTTCACAATAAATATCTTTTCCCGCTGCAGCGGATCTAACTGCCATTGCAGCATGCCAATGATCAGGTGTTGAAATAACAACCGCATCCACATCTTTACGTTCTAATAATTCCCTAAAATCAGTAAACACGGGTATATCAGAATACACCCCTAATGTTGGATTTTTTAAATAAGTTGCTTTTATTTTATCCATAGTTGTTTCCGCTTTCCCAGGATATACCTCACTTAATGCAACAATGCGCGCCTCCCCCGTATTTATAAATGAACCAGCTAAGCTTTTTGCTTGTTTACCTGCGCCTATAAAACCTAAAGAAATCATATCACTTGGAGCAGTATAGGGAACACCATGTACATTTTTTCCGCCTAATACAAATCGAGGAACTAACATAAAAGCTGCAGCAGCCTTGGTTGTTTGGCCGACAAATGAACGTCGGTTGATATTATTTTTTGATGATTGTTTCATATTATTTTAATTTTTGAAATGGTATTATTATATGTGCTTTTGTAAATTAATCTTTTTATTGGGTAATTGAGTAAGGAAAATTCACAGACAATACACCCCTTTTTAAGTTAGGTTTCACCCCCATGTTAAAAATGAGCTTCCCTCCTTTCAATAAATCGTCATGGGTGATATAATTATTATTAAAAGGCTTCCCACGCAAACTAGCTGATTGTATATACACATTTTGATCATTATTGGCGGGTGCCTCGATGCTTAACTTTTTGCCATTATCTAAATGCAAAGTGATTTTTTTGAACAAGGGTGAACCAAGCACGTATTCTTGCGAACCAGGACAAACTGAATAAAATCCCATTGCACTAAAAACATACCAAGCACTTGTCTGTCCATTATCTTCATCTCCACAATAACCATCCGGTGTAGGACGATATAATTTATTCATGGCATCTCTCACATGGTATTGTGTTTTCCAAGGAGCCCCACAATAGTTATATACATATATCATATGTTGAATGGGTTGATTACCATGTGCATATTGCCCCATATTCATTACCTGCATTTCGGTCATTTCATGAATCACACCGCCCCTATAAGCGGAGCCATCAAATACGGGTGGCTGATTAAATACACTATCCAACATGGATTCCATTACTTTATTACCCCCCATTAAATTAGACAAGCCCTTGAAATCCTGAAACACACTCCAACTGTAATGCCAAGCATTGCCTTCGACAAATTCACCACCCCATTTTAATGGATTAAAATTATCTTGAAAACTTCCATCCGTATTTTTCCCACGCATCAAATTATGTTTGGGATCGAATATGTTTTTATAATTCAATGCACGTTGTTCAAATTTTTTAATTTGATCTTCTGGTTTTCTTAATAAGGAAGATAAATTTCGCAAACAAAAATCTGCATAAGCAAACTCTAAGGTTTTTGCCGCACTTCCTCCATATTTATCTACGGGTACATAACCCAAAGTGTTATATTCTTTTACGCCATTCCTACCTAATGTATTGAGTGGGCCTTGTTGTTCTGTGTTTTTCATTAAGGCCTCATACAAAGTATTGATATCAAACCCTCTTATCCCTTTCGTGTAAGCATCTGTAATAATGGATGCTGAATTACTACCAATCATGGTGGCTCTATGACCAGGGCTTGCCCACTCAGGCAACCAGCCACTTTCCTTATACGTATTCACCATACCTTCCATCATTTGACGATCCATTTCAGGATACATTAATGTTAAGAAAGGAAAAAGACTACGGAAAGTATCCCAGAACCCAGTATCCGTAAATAAAATACCATCTTCCACTTTCCCATTGAATGGACTGTAATGAACCATTTTTTGATTTGCATCAAACTCGTAAAACTTCCGCGGAAATTGTAGCATGCGATACAGACAAGAATAAAATATTTTTACTTGCTCAGGTATTCCGCCTTCAACAACAACCTTACTTAATTCCTGATGCCATGCTTGCTTAGCTTTACTTTTTATTTGTGGCAAGGTTTGCTTACCTATTTCTCTGTGTAAATTAATTGCCGCTTGCTCATATGAAATAAAAGAAGATGCTACTCTTAAATGCACCACCTCGCCTTTAACTGTACTAAATCCGATGGCTGCTTGCGCATGTGCACTAGTAACCTCCAAACTATTTGAATTCACCAACGAATCACTTGCAGTATAGGTTAACTTAAATGGCTTATCGGATTCTATAATAAAATAATTCCTAAAGTTAGTGGGTACACCTCCTCTGTTTCGAGTGGTATAGCCGATAATTTTATTTTCACCCGGTAAAATCTTAATATAAGATCCACGATCAAATGCATCAACTAAAATAAATGAACTATCCGATTTAGGAAAAGTAAATTGGAATATAGCACTTCGTTCTGTTGGGGCAATTTCAGTGACAATATCATAATCCGCCAAGTAAACACTATAATAATAAGGATTAGCAATTTCTGCTTTGTGTGAAAACCAACTGGCTCTTTTTTCTTCATTAAATTCCAGCTTTCGCGTCATCGGCATAATTGAAAATTGCCCATAGTCTCCCATCCATGGTGAAGGCTGATGTGTTTGTTTGAAACCTCTAATTTTATCAGCAGTATATACATACTGCCAACCATATCCATTGGTGCCTGTTTGCGGTGTCCAGCAGTTCATGCCCCATGGCATAGTGATTGCTGGATAAGTATTACCATTGGAAAAAGAATATTTCGAATCCGTTCCCATTAATGGGTTCACTAACTCCTCAGGTTTAAAAGTGGTTTGTGCCCAATGCAACATTGGAACTAAAAGAAATAAAACAATAATTCTACATTTCATTTGCAACATTTTATTCATCTCTTTTTTATTAATCTATATTTTATTCATCTATATTTTATTCATCATCGATTTTAAACAGCTCCTTGAAAAAATTTATACGATTACTTTTTATTTACAATCACCACACTTGGATTCACTGGATAACGCCCAAAATCAGCACCATAAATTGCCAGACCGCCTTCCCCTTGTGTTTGAATTTTTAAAGTGACAAAGCCTTGTGCTTTAGCCGCTTTTAATTCCGTACTTGATAATGGCAACTTAATTAAATACCCATAAGATCCTGCTTCTCTTAATTTACGATCCTGTGGTTGACTATTCCATGATAATACTCCTCTATGATCCGCAGGATCATCAGACAACGTAATTGTTTTGGCTTTATTCCCATTTACAAAAACATCAATAGTACTAGGAAATAATGTTTCATCGGTCATTGGATACGCATTTGGATTTTTATGGGGTGATACTTTCGCACCCAACATATAATCCTGATTTTTATTAAACGCCTCTCCTTTATCCTTATCAAATAATTGCTTTGCAGATGCTTCAAATAAAATATACGCTTCTTGTACATTTCCTAATGAAATGTCATTTGAAAAAGGAATAGTATATTCAAAAAAACCTTTACCTGCACCATTCACTTTCAGTCCATCCAATACATTCCATTGTTTTTGCGACCAGGTTGCTTTAGTAAACTTTGAAGGAGCCACTTCCATAATAGTTGTTTTATCCTTATTCACATCACTCTTAACCACAAAATGCATAAAATTGGTATGTAACAAGTTTCCTAAAGCATCTTTTAATTTAAATTTAATCATACCCAATCCAGCGAATGCAGGCACTTTAAATTCAAAGGAAGGTAATTGCTTTTGCATCCATGGCTGATAATCCAGCTTCATGGTGTTAATAGTATATGGCGTTTTGGCGCCAGTCTTGTCAATGAATTCAACATCAAATTCAACAAATAACTGTCCCTCTTCAATTTTTTTACCAGACATGACTGATAAATACAAAGGCATATTTAAAATTTCATTGCCGTTTAAAGTTTTACATATTTCATTCCCTGTTGAAATATAAAAATCTGAGTGAAAATCCTTATCCGTCATCCCTTTTGCGATTTCAGATAAACCTGTGTATTTCATAGTACGATCAAAGCGCCAATAACCATTCCACTCGTTTATTACATCATGATGTTCGGTATATAACCATCCTGCTACTTTTGGGTATTTACGAAAAGTATTAATCATTCTATGATAATCCCAGCTCCAATCCACATCACCTGTACTTCCATCATAACCCCATACATTACCACATTCTGAATTGATATTGGGTTGACGTCCTTGCTTAAATCCATCCTCAAAATGGTAGGTACTCCCCTCGAATGTATTTTTAACAATCGTACTTATATGCTTATCCCACTCATAGCCGGGTAAATATTCATGCCATGAATTAATATCTGTTTCGGTATGTCCAGCGCCGCAACAAATGGAATTATCCTCTACCAATCTTGTAGGGTCTAATGATTTTGTTAAATAATACATAGAAGCAACCCAACTTTGTGTGCTTGGTAAATATTTGCTCACCGTTTTACCCTTTTTGTTTGTTTCTTCAATTTTAGTTTTCAACCCCCAGGTTTCGTTAAATGTAATCCATGAAAATATCGCAGGATGATTGTAATCTCTTTTAATCATTGCTCTTAAAGTGTATTCAGATGCCGCTTGCGCTTGTGCATTTGGTTCGCCCCAAAAATTGGGTAAATCTGACATCACTAATAAGCCTAATTTATCAGCCCAATATAATTTACGCGGTACATCCACTTTAATATGTGTTCGAATGCCATTTAATCCAAGATCCTTACATAATTGAATTTCATTTTTCATGAAAGCATCCGTAGGAAATGTATAAAACCCTTCTGGATGATAGGATTGGTCTAATGTTAATTGTAAATAAATAGGGGCATTGTTCAATGCGATATAAGGAATGTCGGTATTGGGTAAATTCACCACCGAAATTTTACGCATCCCAAAATAGGTATTTACGATGTCCTGATTTAAATGAACACTTGTTTCATATAAAAAAGGATCCTGCAAATTCCATAATCTTGGATTTGGGATATCCACTAAAAAGCTACCTGATTTTGTATTTTTTGCTATTTTATTTTTTGCAACAATCACTGATTCTGGACTTTTAATATTCAATACCAATTCTCCATCACTTGCAGTCTCATTAGATAAAATATATGCTACCCTAACTGTTTTATCATCAATATTAGGGGTAAAATGTACCGACTCAATAAAGTTTTGTTCTCTGCCTTCTAAATATACAGTTTGCCAAATTCCTCTTGCATCTCCATAACCTTGTTTGCCATATAAAGCATAATCTCTGCGCTTATCATCTACCTTAATCACCAATTGCTGCGGTGTGTTAAATTTAACCTGCTCTGTTAATTCAAAAGAAAATGGCGTATACCCGCCTTCGTGCTTCCCCACCATCACCCCATTCAACCAAACAGTGGTTTCAAAATCAGATGCCCCAATCGTAACAAATACTCTTTGCTTACCCCAACTCGCTGGAACAGTGATTGTTTTTTTGTACCAAGCAAAATCTGCTTCATTTTTTACACCAGATAAAGGCGATCCCCATGGAAATGGAACTAGTATTTTTTTTGAAAATTTCGTAGCCCCTTTTTGCCATTGATTTGCAACGCCTTTATTTAAACTATCAAATTCAAAATCCCATTGACCATTTAAATTTATCCAATTGGCACGTTCAAAATCGGGCCTAGGATGTTCTGGTAGTGGAATTGTTTGCGCATGCCCCACCAGTGTTAAAAACAAGCTAACGAACAGCAAAGTAATAAATGTTCTTGAATTTCGTATACAATTATAAATATAATTTGATAGCATAAAAATTAGTTGTTTGTTGAAAAGCAATTTAGAATTTAGGAAATTTATATCCGTTATGATACGTTGGTTTAATTAATTTATTTGCCATTGAATTATCAAACTTAGAATTGATTGCATCCCAATGAATACGATCACCCACTCTTAAGGATAAATTACCCATGTGGGCACTTAATGCTACATTAGATCCAACTTCAATGGGACAAGCAAGTTGCTCTAACTTGCCAGATTTTATTACGTCAATAAAATTTTGCGCATGATAATCCAATCCAATATTTGATTTTTTAATTAAAGGGACTGCTTCAATTTTTGTTTTATCAGGGATGACTTCCCAACCACCTCTATTTACAACTAAGGTTCCATTTTCGCCAATAAATGCGATTCCATGGCCACGTCCATATTCACCACTTCCAGTGCCCATATAATGCTCCCATGTGTTGGAGAAATGTCCAAAATCATAAGTTACATTGATATAATCAGGGGTTTCTCTAACATCATTAACTAAAATTCTTTTACCACCTACAGCGGAAACCGATTTGGGTTCCGTTACATTCATGCCCCATAATACAATATCAATTAAATGTACTCCCCAATCGGTCATTAATCCACCACCATAATCCCAAAACCACCTAAAGTCATAATGAAAACGTCTTAAATTAAAAGGGCGCGTTTGTGCAGGACCCAACCACATCGCATAATCTACCCCTGCTGGTACAGGACTATCGGGCACTGCTAGCAAAGGATCAGTACCACGGTACATCCAACATTTGGTGTTAACAATTTTTCCTAATTTACCAGATTGCACATAGGCGACTGCATCCTGAAAATGTTTTTCACTTCTTTGCCATTGATTTACTTGAACTACTTTACCTGATTTTTGTGTAGCATACACCATTGCTCTAGCCTCCATAATTGAGTTGGCAATGGGTTTTTCACAATACACATGCTTTCCAGCCGATAATGCATCCGTCAATTGTAAACAATGCCAATGATCTGGCGTTGCAATTAATACAGCATCTATATCTTTATTTTCAAGTAATTTTCGATAATCTTTATAAACAAGCAAATTGTTAACCCCCAATTTTGCTAAATCATCTTTGCGTTTATTGATTTGTTCATCATCAATATCACAAATAGCCAACACGTTTATATCTTTGACTTTTAAAAAGGCGCGAATATTATTAAAGCCTTGATTTTTTAAACCAATTAGCCCAATATTTATTTTATCATTCGCCCCTACTTTATTTCTCACTTTAGCATACATGTCGGCAGGGAAAAATTCCATCAATCCTAAACCGGCTAATGTAGCGGATGAATTTTTTATAAAAGATCTTCGAGAATTATTCATAAAATGTGATTAATCTATTTTTCTAATCTTAATATTTTTATAGGAAACAGCATCGCCATGATCTTGTAATAAAATAGGCGAGACTTTTACTTTAGCAAAGTCAGGATTTTTAGCAAACTTGCTTTTAGCGATCGCTTCCAAATAAGCAGGGCCATCTTTTGTATATTCTAATACCTTAAATCCGTTCAACCAATGTTCAACCATATTATTTGAATGAACTATAATTTTTCCTTGATTCCACAAACCAATTTTTTGCTGAAATCTTGGATCTAATTTTTTAGCAGTAATAATATCATATAAACTACTCAAAGTTCTATTTCCATTGATGCCTAATTTTGCGTCTGGATGTTTTTCATTATCTAAAATTTGGTACTCTAATCCCAAACCTGATCTTTGTGTTTTATATGGCGTAGATACAAAATATTTTACCCCTGAATTTGCACCTTCGCTTAATTTAAAATCAAAATTTAATTCATAACTAGTAAAAGTATTCGATGTTAACAAATCACCATGTTTCACTTTTGAAGCAGTATCACTTTTCATTATACTTAATATACCCTCATTGACTACCCAACCTGATGCTAGTGGCGCTTCCTCTCCTACCATTTTCCAACCTTCTAAATTTTTACCATTAAACAATAAGGAAAAACCTTGAGCCAGTTCTTGTGGAGATAAGGTGTTTAATGTATAGTTAGCCACTGGTGTAGTGTTATCCAATGGACGCGGCTTCATATCCTTGCCTGTTTGAATACGAATGTTTTTCCATGCAATTTGCGCACCACCATCTCTTTCTTTAACTGAGTGTACTTGTAAGGCGATGATGCCTTTCATGGTCAAATCATCTACCATATAGCTTACAGGTAGATCATTCACCCAAGTTCTTATAACAGATCCAATCGCTTCAATGCGGTATTTGTTCCAATCATTCTTTTTAAACGCATTTTTGGCAGCTGGATTCATTTCGGTTTGATACATCCATCCACGACGCGCTTCATCATAAATACCGCCTGACCAAGCTCTGTCTGAAGGATCAATTTCAACCTGCAATCCATGTACACGACCTTTGTTGAATTCCGGCATGGACAAACTTCTGATTTGAATGCCCGAGTTCATTTCACCTACTTTTAAATCAACCTCTAGTATAAAATCTCCATATTCGGCATCACATGCTAAAAATGAATTTGGTTCGCCAGTAACGGTAGTGCCCACAATCGTACCATCAACAACCTCGTATTTAGCCTTACCATTTAATTGATGAAAACCATTTAAAGTTTTTCCGTCAAATAAGTTTTTCCATCCTTTATCTTGTGCACTTAAAACAAAAGTGCATAAAATAAATAAAGAAAGTAATTGTATTTTTTTCATAAGGTTTATTTGGTAATGAATTATTTATTTACGAAGAGATTTAATATTTTATTTTTTAATTATTGCACTAAATTATTAACAAACACTATTTTAAATACCGATATTACTATGTTAAGGTTTATTTGTTTTCATTTCATTGATCCATTGTTGTATTAACGCAACGCCTTCCTCATGTACCAAATTTCGTCCCAATTCAGGCATTCGTTCGCCAGGTGCTTTTGTTTTCATTCTGTA
>SHWT01000012.1 GCA_009693715.1 Chitinophagaceae bacterium | reverse complement strand
TTAGTGTATGAAAACACTTTAAATAATTTAGACTCCACCACCTATACTATTATTGCTTCCGGAAAAAACCCGGTAAAAGCAAGTATTGTTTGGAACGATGTTAAAGGGACTGCCAGAAGTACTTTAAATGACACCACGCCCCAATTGGTGAACGACTTGGACTTAACAATAAGTCTTGGTACCAAAATCACTAATTCATGGAAACTACATCCACAAAGCCCTGCTAATGCAGCTTTTAAAGGGGATAATATTTTAGACAATGTTGAAAAAGTAGAAATTGATACCACATTGGTGGGCAAGAGCTATTTGATTAAAGTTAAACATAAGCGGAATTTAGATCGAGGGCAACAACCCTATTCTTTAGTCATCAGTGGTGCTGGCGGTGTAGCTTATTGTGCATCCACTGCAAGCTCAAGTGCTGGAAGTAAAATAGACAGTGTAAGTATTAATAATATTCAATTTGTACCAGCTACCAATAAAGATTTTGTAGATAACACCAATTTATTCATCAACGGGGAACCCAATAGTACAATCAATTTATTTTTAAAAATAGGAAGTGCGGATGCAACCAATAATACACGTTTTGTAAAAACCTTTATTGACTATAATAGCAATGGCACATTTGAAACAAATGAATTGGTCAATACAAGTACTGGAATCACCAATAGCAATTATACTGCAACTATTAGCTTACCTGACACCTTACAACTTGGTCGCTTAATGAAGTTAAGAATTGTGGTGATGGAAACAAGCATTAGTGCTAATGTATTGGCATGTGGTACTTATACCAATGGGGAAACACAGGATTATACTTTAAGAATCATCAACCCGTCGAGCGATTTACAAATGTCGGATTTGGTAAGTCCACAGAATGCCGCTTGTAAAAAACCCATACAATATGTCACCGTAAAAGTGACCAACAATGGAACAACACAACAAAAAAACTTCCCACTTAGCTTAACAGTAACAAAGGGTACCAATACTATTTTAAATGTCAGTGAAACTTTTAATGGTCGCTTGGAAGCTGGAGAATCCATGAATTATACTTTCCAAAAACCAATCAATTTAGAAGCAGCTACTAAATATTCATTCACAACAATCGTTTCATCTGCCATTGATCAACTAAAAGAAAATAATACTTTAATTACGGCCTTAACAACTGCTGATAATAGTATCGCACCTGGTGGTAGCGCAATCAATTGTAACAATAGTTTAAAGCTTACTGTAAATTCACCATCATCAAGCAAAAGTTACATTTGGTATGATAGTTCAAATTTAGAAACACCCATTGCAACAGGATCTAATACCACCGCTACATCCACCAAAAGTAATTTGTATTTAACACAAGGATTCCAAGGATTTGTTGGACCTGGCCACAATACCACATTGGGTGCAGGAGGTTACAATAATTTCAAAGGTAATTACATGAAGGTAACCACAGGCACCCCAATGACTATTAACACCGTAAAATTATATACTGCAAATGCAGGAAAAATTAAATTTGAATTGATGTACATGGCTACCGATACCACTTACTATCCTGGTCTATCTCAATTTGTTACCGTAAATGCTTCGGCAAGTTCTCCAAGTCCGGTTGCAGGTGCTTCGAATTATGTAGCTGGCGATTCTGGCAGAATTTACGAGCTTAACTTTAAGCTAAATGTGGCAGGTAATTACTATATCGTAACCACCTGTGATAGTACTGCTAGTTTATACAGAAACAACAATGTTACAACAAACCCATATCCCATTGGACCCAATAAAGTGTTCAGCTATACGGGTAACAGTGTGACGGCTGCCACAGGAAATTTTCAAAACTACTTTTACTTTTTATATAATACACAAATTAGTACGAGTGACTGCGACAGCCCACCTACTAGCATTCCTGTAAATATAATAAGTGCCCCAACGTTTAAATTGCAAGGCGATAGTTTAACTGCGACAGCAGCTACAACCTATCAATGGTATATGAATGACGAATTTTTAAGTGGTGCGACCAGCCAAGTTTACAAGCCAACAAAAAATGCGATTTATAAAGTAATGACCAACAACAATGGTTGTCAAATACTTTCTGAAAACAAACTTGTTTTAGTAAGAGACAATAATGGCAATATTATCACTAATATTATAGAAGGCTCAGCGAAGGATATTAATTTAAGAATAACTTCCACTGATTATATTGAAAATTTAATCAAAGGAAACGCCTTTTATATTTCATTTAGCAACTTACAAACCAACGATATTTCAATAGATGTATTAAACTCCATGGGCAACCGTGTAGCGTATAAAAACAAACTTGTTAACCAAAGAACTCCTCAAAAAATAGATATTGAAAATTTAGTTACTGGCGTTTATTATATTAAAGTATACGCCAAAAACAAGGTTTATGTTCAGCGAGTTTTTATTACTAATTAAATAAATAATAATATGGCATTAGAATGGGTGGAAGGCATGATCACAAAAATTATTGATGAAACTTCCAACACAAAAAGGTTTTACTTTGAAATTCCAGCATTGGAATCATTTGATTTTATTCCTGGTCAATTTGTAACACTTGACCTACCGATACATGAACAAAAAAATAAGCGTTGGAGAAGTTACTCTATTGCTTCGGAACCTAATCGCACCAACAGTTTTGAGCTAGTGATTGTTCATTTAGAAGGCGGACTTGGCACTACCTATTTATTCAATGAAGGTAAAGTTGGCACTAAGGTTACTTTAAGAGGGCCGCAAGGTGTTTTCACTTTGCCAAAGAACTTTGAAAACGACGTGTACTTTATTTGTACAGGAACAGGTATCGCTCCTTTCAGATCAATGATTCGCTATATACACGAACACAAAATTCCACACAATAATATTCATTTAATTTTTGGCTGCCGAAAATTTGAAGATGGTTTATATATTGATGAATTAAAAGAATTAGAAAGCAAAGAACCAGGATTTCATTTTCATCCTTGCTATTCTAGAGAAACAGAAGTGCCTGTTGGCTCACACAAAGGATATGTACATCCTGTATACCAAGAATTATTGAAAGAGAATAAGGAAACTGCACATGTTTGGTTATGCGGTTGGAAAGCAATGATTGATGATGCACGCAAGAATATGACCGAGCTGGGATTAGATAAGAAACAAGTACATTTTGAATCTTTCGGTTAAATTATTTATTCAATAAAATATGAATAAATAATTTAACCTCCTTTCTTATAATTTTACTAGTCCCCTTTTAAATAAGCCCCCGATACATCGGGGGTTTATTTATTCAATAAAATATGAATAAATCTTCTTTTTTATAATTTTACTAGATTAAGACAAATAAGGCCCCGAGTTTTTGCTTGGGGCCTTATTTTATAAATACCAAAATACTTCTACATTCAAAATACGAATTTTTCGACTCGCTACAAACGCTCGCTCAAAATTGTATTTCTGAATTCCGAAGCAAAGCGTAATAATTATTTAAGCAGTCTAGCTGATATGCGCTAGCACTAATTCTCTTACTTTATTCATTGCAATGCGCTCTTGTAACATACTATCGCGGTAACGAATCGTAACGGTTCCATCTTCCTTGGTTTGATGATCGATGGTTACGCAAAAAGGAGTTCCAATGGCATCCTGACGACGATATCTTTTTCCAATGGCATCTTTTTCTTCATAAAAGCAATGGAATGATTTTTTACATTCATCCATCAACTCTTTTGCTAATTCAGGTAAACCGTCTTTCTTAGTTAAAGGAAGTATCGCTAATTTATTAGGCGCCACTTTTGCAGGCAAGTGCAATACCACGCGAGCGTCGGTCGTGCCATCTTCCTTATTAATCGTTTCTTCCTCATAGGAATTCGCTAACAACAATAAAAACATTCTATCTAGTCCAATAGAAGTTTCAATCACATAAGGCACATAATGTTGATTAATCTCGGTATCAAAATATTGCATCTTCTTTTTACTAAATTCCTGATGACGCGTTAAATCAAAATCAGTACGAGAGTGTATTCCCTCCACTTCCTTAAAGCCAAACGGAAATTCATATTCAATATCCAAAGCAGCATCTGCATAGTGTGCTAACTTCACGTGATCGTGAAAACGGTACTTCTCTGGCGCTATACCCAAGCTTAAATGCCATTGCATTCGCTCGTTTTTCCAATGCTCATACCATTCTTTTTGCGTTCCTGGCTTAATGAAAAATTGCATTTCCATTTGTTCAAACTCACGCATTCTAAATATAAACTGACGTGCTACAATTTCGTTTCTAAACGCTTTCCCTGTTTGCGCAATACCAAAAGGAATTTTCATCCTTGCCGTTTTTTGCACATTTAAAAAGTTCACAAAAATTCCTTGCGCCGTTTCTGGTCTTAAATAGATGGTGCTCGCTTCCTCAGCTACAGCCCCAATCTCCGTGGAGAACATTAAGTTAAATTGTCTTATTTCCGTCCAGTTACTGGTACCACTTACGCTACAAGAGATTTTATTTTCTTCAATTAATTTTTTTAACCCTTCAAAATCCTCTTTGGCCAACAATGCATCCATATCGGTCAATAGTTTTTCAGCGGCGGCGGTATTTCCTTTTGCAATTAATGCATCTGCATGTCCTTCAATCAAATGGTCAACGCGGTACCTTTTTTTACTTTCCTTATTATCAATTAATGGATCACTAAAACTATCCACATGACCACTCGCTTTCCAAGTTGTTGGATGCATAAATATAGCAGCATCAATACCCACAATATTCTCGTGCATTTGCGTCATGCTATTCCACCAATAGTCACGAATATTTTTTTTCAATTGTGCGCCATAGGGGCCGTAATCATATACTGCGCTCAACCCATCATAGATTTCACTACTTGGGAAAACAAAACCATATTCTTTGGCGTGCGAAATAATCGCTTGTAATGTATTGTCTGGTTGTACCTTACTCATAGGTTGCAAATATACTGCTGATTATATTATCGATGTAATTTTTCGTTGTTTTGATGGCGAGAACCGTCCCTTTGTGTTTTCTTTTGGATATTTTTCTCCAATGCGGTAGCCAAATCGATGCCCGTTTGATTGGCTAGGCAAATCAATACAAAAAGTACATCTGCCATTTCATCGGCCAACAAAACTTCTTCCTCTTTATTTTTAAAGGACTGATCCCCAAACTTGCGTACCATAATTCTGGACAACTCCCCTACCTCTTCCATTAAAATGCCCAAATTAGTGAGCTCACTAAAATACTTTACGCCGACAGTTTTTATCCATTGATCCACTTGTTCCTGCGCTTGCTGTATGGTGGTTGTATTTGACATATTTTTATTTGCTTTTTTATTTATTAAAACCCAGCTCAGTTGAATTTATTCTTTATTTTTTGAATCAATGGTGATCGTGACCGGGCCATCATTGATAAGTGCCACTTTCATATCTGCCCCAAATTTGCCTGTTTGAATGGACGACCCCAAATCCTTTTCCAGCTGCTGTATCATGGCCTCGTATAAAGGAATGGAAATTTCCGGTTTCGCAGCTGCAATATAGGAAGGCCGATTGCCTTTTTTGGTAGATGCGTGTAAAGTAAATTGGCTTACTAATAATAGTGCACCTCCTATTTCAACAAGGCTTTTATTCATGACCCCATTTTCGTCGTCAAAAATACGCATATTAATAATTTTATTGGAGAGCCATTCAATATCTGAGGCATCATCTTCATTTATAATACCCACCAAAACCATTAACCCCCGTTGAATTTGGCCAATAATTGCCCCCTTCACTGTGACGCGCGCCTCCGAAACCCGTTGAATTACCGCTCTCATATATGACTGTTTTGCACCATGAAGATAAACAAAACTATTTTCACTAATTTAGCTGTAATTTCAAGCCCTTGAGTAGTATTAAAAAATTAGCCAGTCAAACCATTTGGTACGGGCTTAGCTCCATTGCAGCTAGGTTTATCAGTTATTTGCTGGTACCCTATCTTACTTTTAAGTTTACCGAATCGGCTTACGGCGAAATGTCACTTGTTTATTCCTTCATCCCCTTTTTAAATGTCATCGTAACGCATGGTATGGAAACGGCGTATTTCCGATTTGGCACCAAGGAAAATGAAGAAAAAATTTACCACACGAGTAGTTTTTCCATGTTTATGGTGACTGCAGTTGTATTAATGGGACTTATTTATTGGAGCGCGCCTATTGCGCAACTTTTACAAATCACTGCACATCCCGAATACATTACATTGATGGCATGGGTGGTTGGACTAGATGCGATTACCACGATTCCTTTTTCAAGATTACGATTACAAGAAAAACCTAAAAAATTTGCGTTTGTTAAAATAGGCGGTATTGTTTTAAATATAGCTGCTACTTATTTTTTTATCAGTGTTTTACCAACATACGTTCAAACGCACCCGAATACTACAATAACAAATCTTTATAAGCCCGAATGGTCAGTGGGTTATATTTTAGTTGCGGGCATTGTGCAAAATGTTTTTGTTTTATTATTATTGAAAAAAGAAATTAGCGCACTACGCTTTTCATTTGATTTTAATTTATGGAAACAAATGATGATTTACGCAGTTCCCCTAATTTTAGTAGGCTTAGGTGGCATGGTCAATGAAACCTTAGACAGAATCATGTTAGGATGGTGGGCGCCAGGCGGTTCCCCTGATGCGAACAAAGCCATCGTTGGAATTTATAGTGCCTGTTATAAGTTATCGATATTAATTACCATTTCAGTACAAGCATTTAGAATGGGCGCTGAACCCTTTTTCTTTAAACAAGCAGGTGATGATAATGCACAAAAAACATATGCGCGAGTGATGAAATTTTTTGTCATCACTTTATGTATTATGTTTTTAATGGTTGTCCTTTATTTAGATATTTGGAAAGAATTTATACGAAACCCAGCCATGTATGTGGGATTAAAAGTGGTCCCAATATTATTATTAGCGAATATATTTTTAGGTATTTACTACAACCTAAGTATATGGTATAAATTAAGTAATAAAACAATGGCAGGTGCCTGGATAACCATTATTGGCGCTATTATTACCATTACGATCAATTACTTAGCCATCCCTTATTTTGGATTTATGGCAAGTGCTTGGGCTACTTTTTTCTGTTATGGAACTATGATGGTGATCAGTTACCAATGGGGGCAAAAAGTGTACCCAATTCCTTATGCTACAAAAAAACTAATCGCTTATTTTGTCATTACCCTACTACTATATGCAATAAATATTGGGGTGCACCAAATTTCAAATAATGCACCATTTAATTATTTATTCGCGTCTGTTTTACTTTTGGCTTTTATTTTATTTGTAGCAAGGGTCGAAAAGAAAGAATTAAAATCTATTTTTAATAGCAACTCCATTTAGCATTTAAAATTTGCAGTATATATTATGGCCGAAGATTTAAATATACAATCAGGAACCAAACAAGAACAATACGAAGCATTAATTCCGCAAATAGCAGGATTGCTTCAAGGTGAAACTAATTTAATTGCCAACCTTGCGAATATTAGTGCTGCATTAAAAGAGCAGTTCAATTGGTGGTGGGTTGGATTTTATTGGATCCACAATGACGAGTTAGTATTAGGACCATTTCAAGGTCCCGTTGCATGTACACGAATTAAAAAAGGAAGAGGCGTGTGTGGTGGTGCTTGGGAAAAAGAAGCTACCCTTATTGTGGCCGATGTAGAAAAATTTCCAGGGCATATTGCTTGCAGTAGCGCTTCCAAATCGGAAATCGTTGTACCTGTATTTCATCATGGAAATATAGTGGGTGTTTTAGATGTGGACAGCGCCCATTTATCCGATTTCGACGAAATTGATCAATTATACCTTGAGAAAATTGTAGGTTTAATCCCGGCACTGTAACAAGTCGTTAAAAAGTCCCCGAAAAATTAAAAAAATCAATTAAGTTTGCAACCCCTAAGCGGATGTGGCGAAATTGGCAGACGCACTAGACTTAGGATCTAGCGCCGCGAGGCGTGTGGGTTCGACCCCCTCCATCCGCACAATAACTAAAAAAAGCCCTTTCAGATTAAATTTTGAAGGGCTTTTTTATATAATTAGCTGTTTTTTAGGTGCAAAAACATACCTTTGCCCCCCTTAAACCCTAGAAATTACTAGTAAAAAAGATAAGATTATGGCAAGCATAAAAAGAGAGAACATTGGCCTTTTAAATGACAAACTAACTGTTAATTTAACGCCTACCGATTATTTGGGTGGATTTGAAGCGATATTAAAAAAGCATGCTAAAACAGCAAATATCCCCGGTTTTAGAAAAGGGATGGTGCCTGCAACTATGATTAAAAAAATGTACGGGCAATCTGTTTTCACGGATGAGGTTTTAAAGAAAGTGGAGGGTGAATTAAATCAATATCTGTCTGCAGAAAAAATTGAAATTTTTGCACAACCCCTTCCATTAGATACCCAATTGGCTAATATGGATTTTAACAATCCAGGTACTTATGATTTTGCTTTTGAAATTGGCTTAAAACCAAAGTTTGAAATAAAAACAAAAGACATAAAAGTGAAACGCTATCAAGTAGCAGTCACGGATGAAATGATTCAAAATGAAGTGGATCGTATTCAAACACGCAATGGTAAAATGACCGAACCTGCAACTGCAGATTCAGAAGAAAATGTTTTGAATGTAACATTCATTGAATCAGACAAAGACGGCAATGAAGTTGAAGGTGGCATTAAAAAAGATAATTCTTTGTTGATTAAATATTTTACAGCAGCCACTCGAAAAAAATTATTGGGTAGCAAAACGGACGATACACATACCATCCAATTAAGCAAAGCCTTTGCGGACAAGGAACTTGAAGTAATTGTGGGCGACCTTGGTATCACTAAGGAGGATACTGATAAATACTTTAAACTATTAATTACGAAAGTGGGCTTAGTGGAAAAAGCAGCCATTGATGAAACTTTATTTTTAGCGACTTATCCAAATGAAGCCATCAAAACAGAAGAAGAATTCCGTGCAGCATTAAAAAAAGATATCGCAGGTTACTACGAACAACAAGCACGCAATCAAATACATGATCAAATATATCACAGCTTGATTGAAGATACAAAAATGGAATTCCCTATTGCATTTTTAAAGCGTTGGTTACAACAAGGTGGTGAAAAGCAAAGAACATTAGAAGAGGCAGAAAAAGAATATCCTGTTTTCCAAGACCAATTAAAGTGGACTTTAGTGAGTGGTCAGTTAATGAGTGAAAATAAAGTGGAAGTGGTTGCTGAAGATTTAAAGAATTTTGCAAAGCAACAATTGATGAGTTATATGGGCAACCAAATGGGCGCCATGGGTGATAACGACAAATGGCTGGAAGACTATGCAGTTAGAATGATGCAAGACAAGAAATTTGTAGAAGATAGCTACCATAGAATTAGCACAGACAAATTATTCAAAGTCATCGAAACTGAGGTAGAAGCAAAAGATACCCCTATTGAAGCTGAAAAATTTGCAGACATGTTAAAACAGCACCAACACTAGGTAAATGAGCCGTAGCCGAGTAAAGTTGGTGTACCTTCCAATAAATCATTGAAAACCAAGGCCTTATATTTTTTATAGGAGGCCTTTTTTGTTTCCTATTCTGAAACTTTGGCATCCTTTTTGTAGTTCCTTTGAATACAAGGTTTTACCTTTACCCACTGAAATTAGATATTATGAATTTAGGAAAAGAATTTGAGCAATTTGCGATCAAAGGAAGAGGGATCAGCAGCAATAGTTTACATCAATATAAAAATAGTGTCACTAACCTGACCCCCTATATTATTGAGGAGCGCCCAATGAATGTGGCAAGCATGGATGTATTTAGCCGATTAATGATGGATAGAATCATTTTTTTAGGCGAAGGCATCAATGACTACGTAGCAAACATTGTTACCGCACAGTTATTATTTTTAGAAAGTACCGATCGTACCAAGGATATTCAAATGTATATTAACAGCCCAGGCGGAAGTGTTTATGCTGGCCTAGGAATTTATGATACCATGCAATTTATTAGTCCCGATGTGGCCACTATTTGCACAGGAATGGCAGCAAGTATGGGTGCGATTTTATTATGCGCAGGTGTGGAAGGTAAAAGAACCGCTTTGAAACATAGCCGCATTATGTTGCACCAACCAAGTGGTGCTATTGGTGGTCAAGCATCTGATATTGAAATTACTGCAAGAGAAATAAAAAAATTAAGAAACGAATTGTATCAAGTGATTGCGCATCATACACATAAGGACTTGGCAACTGTGACCAAGGATTGCGACAGAGATTTTTGGATGACTGCAGCCGAAGGAAAAGAATACGGATTAGTAGATGAAGTTTTATTAACGAACCCGCGCAAGATTAAAAAATAAAAGAAGAAAAAATAATTGTATGATAGTTACCAACGAATTTTTAATGTCAGAAGAAGACGACGAGCCAAAAGAAAATAAGAAAGAAGATAACGGGCCTGGTTTTTTGAATAAAAAAATGGAGCAAATATTTTTTGAGAAAAGAGCTATTTACTTGTGGGGTGTGGTGGATGATAAGTCAGCAAAAGATATTGTAACAAAATTATTATTATTGGACGCAGACAAACCGGGCGCAGATATCAAATTTTACATCAATAGTCCGGGGGGTGTTGTGACTAGCGGAATGGTTATGTTTGATACTATGAACTTGATCAAAAGCCCAGTGCACACCATATGTATGGGTTTAGCTGCAAGTATGGGTTCGATTCTATTGAGCATGGGAGAAAAAGGGAAGCGTACTATTTTCCCACATGGCGAAGTGATGATTCACCAACCAAGTATTGGTGGCTACTTCCAAGCCACAAGTGCTGATATTGAAATTCAGGCAGAACAAATCCGAAAAACAAAGGAATTGGGTGCGCAAATTTTGGCCAACAACTGTGGTAAAAAAGTGGCGCAAGTAATGGCCGACTTTGATAGAGATTATTGGATGAATGCAAAAGAAGCGGTAGAATATGGCATCGTTGATAAAATAGCGAAATCGCTTTAATAAATAAATGATCATGAATAAAGTTGAAGCAATACAATGTTCCTTTTGTGGACGCAAGCGCGAAGAAGTTAAAATTTTGATCGCTGGTCAGGAAGGACATATATGCGAGCATTGTATTGAGCATGCCCATGAAATTATTGTTAAGGAATTTCACCAAAAAAAAGTGGATGGAAAAGCGGGAAACTTGAAAGTACAAAAACCAACAGCCATCAAAGCTTTCTTAGACCAATATATTATCGGACAGGACGACGCGAAAAAAATATTATGTGTCGCAGTATATAATCACTTTAAAAGAATTAATCTACCCGTTACTACTAAGAATGAAGTGGAGATTGAAAAGAGTAATGTGATTATGATTGGTGAAACAGGAACAGGTAAAACCTTATTGGCAAAAACCATTGCAAAATTATTAAACGTTCCTTTTGCGATTGTGGATGCAACTGTATTTACGGAAGCGGGTTATGTGGGTGAAGATGTGGAAAGCATGCTTACCCGTTTATTACAAAACTGCGATTACGATGTGGAAGCTGCGCAAAGAGGTATTGTATACATTGATGAAATTGATAAAATCGCACGAAAAGGCGATAACGCTTCTATCACAAGAGATGTAAGCGGCGAAGGTGTTCAACAGGGCTTATTGAAAATGTTAGAAGGTACTGAAGTGCTTGTGCCGCCACAAGGGGGACGCAAACACCCCGACCAAAAAATGATTAAAGTGGATACTAAAAATATATTATTTATTTGCGGTGGTGCATTTGACGGTATTGATAAAATTATTGCACGTCGTATCAACACCAACGCCATTGGATTTAGTGTCAATAAGGACGAACAAGAATTACAACGAAAAAATTTATTACGTTTTGTAAATGCACAGGATATTAAAGCCTTTGGATTGATTCCCGAAATGTTAGGTCGTCTTCCTATTGTTACCCATTTGGAGCCATTGGATGCCGACACCTTAAGAAACATTTTAACTGAACCTAAGAATGCATTAATAAAACAATACACACAATTATTTGCCATCGAAAAAATCAAACTTAGTATCGATAACGACGTTTTTGATTATATCGTAAACAAAGCAATGGAGTATAAACTAGGTGCCAGAGGACTAAGAAGTATTTGCGAAAGCTTATTTACACAAGCCATGTATGAAATGCCGGGGACCAATACCACTGAATTTAATGTAACATTGGCTTACGCCAAAAACATGTTTGACAAAAGTAAATTAAGCACTTTAAAAGTGGCTTAAACAAAATCATATTCAAAATAAAAGATTAAATCAAATTTTATGCAAGAACTTATTGATCGTTTAGTAAAAGAAACAGGCGTTACACCAGAGCAAGCAAAACAATCTATTGAAACTATCGCGGCATTTGTAAAAGAAAAATTCCCTATGTTAGGGGGTGCTGTAAATCAAATTTTTAAAGCGGGCGGAAAATAGTCTGGAGCAAGGATGGGGAACCTGCTAAAAAGTAAAATCCTCCCGAAGGAGGATTTTCAAGCAAGCAATCGAAAACAAGGAAATTAATCCTAACTCAAACTAATACTTTTTTTTTGAGTCTTTGCTTTTTTTTAACATAATTTATTCAGACTTAGGTGCTGGCCATCCTAGTGTATTGCTTTTCAATCACTTATAATAATCTGGCTTTTTAGCCAAAGGGCTTGTTTTTCGGGTAAATCAAATAAAATAACTAATTCCCGCCAGGAAACATGGCCTCCCTGCTGTTTTCTCAGTTTCAAAATTTCATATAGCTGCTGATCTTCAAAAATCCCCAAGGATTTCCATTGTGCAAAGTTCATCGTACTGCTATTAAGTAGTGGTTTAAAGTTTTTCTGAACGACCAAATGAGGACGCAAATTTTGAAAAGCAGTATCTGCTAAACCATACACTTTTTTTAATTGCAGCGGATGGGTAAAACCCCCCAAGTGATTTTTGTAATTTATAATTTGATGAACAATATTCATAGGTAACTTGGTTTTATCATGCCATTCAATTGCACCTGCTTCATTGATATCGATGGTCCAACTTGCGGACCCTTTTTTCATTTTTATCCAAGGGCCATAATTATTTTCTTTATAATTATTAGTTTTATATTTATGCGCATCATCGTAATTTGATTTAAAATTATTTCCTTTATCGCTATTTGTATAACTCCCCCATTTGCTTTCGCTGGACGATAATTCAATAAATGGAATTAATTGATGCGCAATGACTGGATCCAACCCATACAACTTAAGTAGGTCCTCTTTTTTGTAAAAGCGTCCTCCCTTTTCTCGATAATGCATTAATGTATTGACTTGCTTTATGGAATACCTAAATGAATTGCCTTTGCACTATCAATCGTATTAGGATCAAATTTAAACAAATGAAGTGTGGGGCTTGATAAGGACGAAGCCTTCCCCACTTCATCATTTTTATGGGGTACTAATAATGCAAATACAATACTCAAGGTTAATATTACACCGAGTACGATGATTCCTTTTCTTTCCTTTTCAGAAAAAATAAAATAAGCCTCCCAGGAATTGAGCATGTTTAATTTTCACACGAATTAAGCAAAAAAAGGTAATAATAAAATGCATTAATTCAAACGCGTATAGGTATAATTGAACCTATTTAATATTAACAGTGAAACGCAAGCCCATCATAGGCCAAATGCATGCCCATCGGCAAACTGGCGGTGACTTGATCGTGCAATCCTATTTGGTGGCTAAAGTGAATAAAATATACCGTAGGCACTTTTAACTCGGTTGCCAAGGCAATGGCTTGATCCAAATTAAAATGAGTGGGATGATCCCGCTTTCGCAAAGCATTTAAAATTAAAATTTTTGATCCTTTTACTTTTTCTTTTTCTTCTTCTGAAATATAGTTTGCATCTGTGATATAACTTAAATCCCCTATTCTAAATCCAAGTACCGGCATTTCTCGATGCATTACTTGAATGGGTAAAAAAGGGATATCTCCAACAGTAAAAGCAGCTTGATCAATGGTATGTAATACCATTTCAGGAAGTCCCACCTCTTTCCTTTCTTCAAAAGCATAATAAAAATCTCTTTTTATGGCAATTTGCGTAATTGCGTTCGCATATATAAGCATGGACTTATTAGAAAAAAAATTGAAAGGCCGAATATCATCTAATCCAGCATAATGATCGCGATGTGGATGCGTAAAAACAATCGCATCTAGTTTTGTTGTTTGGGTGCGCAACATCTGATACCTAAAATCGGGGGTAGTATCAATCACAACCGTTGTAGTCGCACTTTGTATTTTTATACTAGTTCTTAATCTTTTATTATTGGGATCGGCTGATTTGCATACTTCACAATCACAGCCTATTAAGGGTACTCCAGTACTTGTTCCTGAACCAAGGATGGTGAAATGTAACAAAATAAATATTTTTACAACAAACAAATAAACCCAGTCAGCCTATGATTCCGCAGGGGTCAAACTCAATTTTTTGACTTCCTCATACATTTTTTGAGAATGATGCGTCAATTTATCAAATTGAATATTCAATTGTGGAATTAACTCCAATAAGGTATTGATGCGTGCTTCTAAGTTTAAAAACTTATTCAAAACCACAATTCTTCTTGACTCCAATAAACACCACCCACTCTGAAAATTACCACGCTCGTATCTAACTACATATTCAGATTCTCCCAAAATATCTTCCAATTTATCTAAGGTGGTTTGATTTAATTTCATATTAATCATTTGATTTATAGGGTAATAAGTCGGCACACAAATATAGTTTTTTTGTGCTGCGGGCATTTAATTATGCGCCGCGAGTTATTCACATTTCGTACCTTTGTAAATACAACATGACTATGGCCATTACCAGCAGAAAAATTATTAACGACCCAGTACACGGATTTATTACGATTAATGATCCGGTTATTGCAGCAATTGTTAATCACCCCTATTATCAAAGATTAAGGCGTATACAACAAATGGCCTTGGCGCAATTGGTATACCCTGGGGCAGTGCATACGCGTTTGCACCATTCATTGGGCGCTTATCATTTAATGTGTAATGCCATTACCGAACTTAAAGACAAAGGAATTAACATCACCGATGCCGAGGCGCAAGCTGCAAAAGCAGCCATCTTATTACACGATATTGGACATGGCCCTTTTTCACATGCACTTGAAAATGTGATTTTAAAAGGCGTGACCCATGAGGATTTATCGCTTTTAATAATGCAAGCCTTAAATTCCGAAAACGACGAAGCACTCAACGGAAAATTAACATTGGCTATTCAAATTTTCACCAATCAATATCCTAAAAAGTTTTTGCACCAATTAATAAGTGGGCAGTTAGATGTGGATCGTTTGGATTATTTGTCACGCGATAGTTTTTTCACTGGCGTTAGTGAAGGGGTCATTGGCTACCAACGCATTTTAAAAATGCTAACCGTTCACGACAATGAATTGGTGGTAGAGGAAAAAGGTATTACCAGTGTTGAAAAGTTTTTGGTATCTCGCCGATTAATGTATTGGCAGGTATATATGCACAAATCGGTCGTCGCTGCCGAAAATATGTTGGTTAAAATTATTGAACGTGCGCAATGGTTATTAGCAAAAAAAGACGACGCTATAAAAACGGGTACCGTACTAGATTATTTTTTAAGCGAGTTCACGGGCAAATTAGCCGATGTTGATTTAAATGCCTATTGCCAATTAGATGATACGGACATCTTAAGTGCCATTAAAAAATGGCAGCACCACCAAGATCCTGTCATTTCACTTTTATGCAACCGATTATTGAATCGAAAGTCATTTAAATGCAAGATGCAAGACAAACCCATTAGCGCAAGCGAATGGGAAGCCGCCTATGCATTAGTCAAAGCCAAGTTCCCCATGAATGAAAAGGACCTATCTTTTCTTTGTTTTAAAGGGGAAGCCACCAACACCTTATATAAAAATGATGGAGAAACTATTAAAATTTTGCTAAAAACCGGTCAAATAACCACTATTTCACAAATTCAAAACGCTTTAATCAACGAAAGTCTTTCCGCCCCGGTGAAAAAATTTTACATTTGCTTGCTTAACGAATAACCCTTCATTCAACCCCTAGCGCATGCTACAATTTACTGCACAACAAATAGCTATAATGATCCAAGGTCAAGTGGAAGGGGACGCGGCTGTTGCGGTAAATAATTTTGGTAAAATTGAAGAGGCAAAAAAAGGAGATATTTCCTTTTTAGCGAATCCAAAATACGAGGAATTTTTATACACAACACAAGCATCTATTGTTATTATTAATGCCTCCCTGGTATTGAAAAAAAATATTGCTGCGACCCTTATTAAAGTACCTGATGCCTATGCGGCATTTGCAACTTTACTTACAAAATACCAGGAATTAAAAGCACAACAATTAAAAGGAATTGAACAACCCTCCTTTATAGCAACCTCCGCTAAAATGGGTAAGAACCACTATGTTGCTGCATTTGCGCATATTGGAAACAATGTAAGCATGGGAGATGATGTTAAAGTTTATCCGAATGTGGTGATTGGAGAAAATGTAAGCATTGGTAATAATGTGGTGTTACATCCAGGTGTTATTATTTATGCCGATTGTGTGATTGGAAATAATGTTACCATACATTCAAATGCAGTCATTGGAAGTGATGGTTTTGGATTTGCCCCAACGGCGGATGGCAGTTTTCAAAAAGTACCGCAACTAGGAAATGTAGTTATTGAAGATAATGTGGAGATAGGATCCAATACCACGATCGATCGCGCAACCATGGGTTCCACTTTTATCCGAAAGGGGGTAAAATTGGATAACCTAATACAGATTGCACATAATGTAGAGATTGGAGAAAATACAGTCATTGCCGCGCAATGTGGTATTAGTGGCAGTACCAAACTCGGTAAAAGCGTCATGATGGGTGGGCAAGCTGGCGCATCTGGACACTTATTAGTGGCCGACGGGGTGAAGATTGCTGCCCGGAGTGGGCTTACCAAAAGCATCAAACAGGCCAATTTAGTGGTCACTGGCTACCCTGCTGGCGAGCATGGCGCCACCTTAAGAACGCAAATTCAGGTTAAAAACCTGCCATTATTGGAGAAAAGGGTCAAGGAACTTGAAATATTAGTGCAACAACTGGCCCAAAAAGGCTAATTCAACCTAATTTTGCTGAAAATCATTGCTTTACATTAGCGAAGCATTAAACAAGAAAAGCATGGATCAAAACTTTAATCCCGATAAGCAACACACCTTAAGCAAAAGTATCAGTATTAGTGGCACCGGTTTGCATACAGGGGTATTGGTGGATATGACCTTGACTCCAGCTAACCCGGGTTACGGGATCCAATTTCAAAGAGTCGATTTACCCAATAAGCCAACCATTAAAGCGGATTGCGATTTAGTCACAGACACTAGCCGCGGAACCACCTTACAAGTGGGTGATGTAAAAATTAGCACTGTTGAACATATTTTAGCTGCCCTAGTTGGTATGGGCGTTGATAATTTATTAATTGAAGTCAATGGCCCTGAAATTCCAATTATTGATGGAAGCTCAACTCCGTTTATTGAAAAAATTGAAGCAGCTGGAATTTTAGAACAGGATGCTGCAAAAGCATGGTATAGTATTGATGAAAATATTTTTCACTACGATGACGAGAAGCGTGTGGAGATGGTTGCGCTTCCAGCACTTGATTATCAAATTACCACATTGATTGATTTTAATAGTCCGGTTTTAGGCACACAACATGCTGCATTAAAAACCATTAAAGATTTTAAATCCGAGATTGCCCCTTGTCGTACTTTTTGTTTTTTACATGAATTAGAAACCTTACTTGAAAACGATTTGATTAAAGGCGGCGATATTAATAACGCGATTGTGGTGGTGGATAAACCTGTATCAATCGAGGAGATGAACCGATTGGCTAAAGTATTTAAGCGTGATAAAATTGAAGTAAAAAGCGAGGGCTATTTAAATAATTTGGAATTAAGATTCCCGAACGAACCTGCAAGACACAAACTGTTAGATGTGGTGGGCGACTTAGCATTGATTGGTTATCCGATTAAAGCACGCATCATTGCCAATCGTCCTGGGCATAGTAGCAATGTGGAATTTGCTAAAAAAATTAAGCAGTACATAAAAAAGAATAAGCACGTTAAGGATGTTCCAGTATATAATCCTTCGGAAACACCTGTGTTTAATTTAGAACAAATTGAAAAAACATTACCACACAGACACCCATTTTTATTTATTGATAAAATCATTGAATTAACGGACACCATGATTGTGGGGGTAAAAAATATTACTTACAATGAATGGTTTTTCCCTGGACACTTTCCAGGAAACCCAGTGATGCCAGGTGTTTTACAAATTGAAGCATTGGCCCAAACCGGTGGCATCTTATGTATCAATGCCATGCCTAAAGGACAATACGATACTTACTTTTTAAAAATAGATAATTGCAAATTCAAACAAATGGTAAGACCAGGTGATACCATGTTGTTGAAAATGGAATTAACCTCTCCGATACGTCGTGGCATTTGTGAAATGAGGGGCACCGTATATGTGGGAGGCAAAGTAGCTACCGAAGCTGATTTAGTAGCACAAGTAATTAAAAGAGCAGAATAAAAGAAGAAAAAATTATGACACATCCATTTACTTATATTGATCCTAACGCAAAAATTGCATCCAATGTAAAAATTGATCCATTCACCGTGATTCATGGGGATGTAGTTATTGGAGAAGGTACATGGATTGGCAGTAGCGTTACAATAATGAATGGCACTAAAATTGGAAAAAACTGCCGCATATTTCCAGGGGCGGTGATTGGTGCTGATCCACAGGATTTGAAATTTAATGGCGAAAAAACAAATGTTGAAATTGGCGACAATACCACCATACGTGAATTTGTAACCATCAATAGAGGAACTTCAGATCGTTGGATTACCAAAGTAGGCAACAACTGTTTAATCATGGCCTATAGTCATATTGCACATGATTGTATCATAGGTAATTATTGTATTTTAAGTAATAGTGTGCAAATTGCAGGGCATGTTACCTTAGGCGATTACGCTTGGATTGCAGGCGTGAGTGCGGTACACCAATTTGTAAACATTGGACAGCATGCCTATATTGGAGGAGGTAGCTTGGTAAGCAAGGACGTGCCTCCATATATTAAAGCGGTACGCAATCCATTGAGCTATGGTGGTGTAAATAGTGTTGGATTAAAAAGAAGGGGATTTGATTTGGAAAAAATTAATCATATCCTTGATATCTACAGATACATTTTTAGTAAAGGAATGAATACAACGCAGGCATTAGAATTTATTGAGGAAGAAATTCCTGCAACAGATGAACGTGATGAAATTGTAACTTTTATTAGAGAAAGCGGCAGAGGTGTTATTAAAAGATTCGGCAAGGGTGTCGTTGAAGAAGATTAATCCATATGCAAATTAGCTTACAACAAGCCAGCAAGAGATTCAATAAAGAATGGATTTTCAGAAATCTAGATTACACATTTGAGCTTGGACAACATTATGCACTTATTGGTAATAATGGTTCCGGAAAAAGCACTTTACTTCAAATTATAGCAGGCTACAGCAGCTTAACCAAAGGAACTATTCAATGGAGTGGCAATGACCATACGACCATTTTTCAACAAATTAGTTTTGCAGCCCCTTACTTAGAATTGGTAGAGGAATTTACCACGATGGAACAATTTGACTTTCATGCTACATTCAAACCACTACAACCATCCATTTCAGTCAACGATATCATTGAACGCATTGGATTAAAAAATTCAGCACACAAACAAATCAGGTATTTTAGTAGCGGGATGAAACAAAGATTAAAATTAGCATTGGCAATATTATCGGATACCCCCTTATTATTATTAGATGAGCCTTGTAGTAATTTGGATAAGGAAGGCTATGCACTTTACGCCGAACTGATTCAACAATTTGCACAACACAAATTAATTATTGTGGGAAGCAATGACCCGCAGGAATATGCATTTTGCCAACAGCAAGTAAACTTAATGGACTACAAAAAAGCCTAGCTTTTACTCGCGATCAATAAGTTCAAATCCGTATACTTTAAATTGAATTTTTCACTGATATAAAAATCAGTCAAAGCCCCTTTGTATAAATAAATGCCTTCTCTAAGATGTATTTGGTGCCAAATAATTTCAGACAATCCCCCTAAATCTCCAATTTGCACTAGCAAAGGCATCAATACATTACTAATCGCCTGGCTAGCGGTTCGCGCAAAGCCACTTGGAATATTTGGGACACCATAATGAATCACGCCATGTTTGATTCTAATGGGATTTTCATGGTTGGTCAATTCACTGGTTTCAAAACAACCACCGCTATCAATCGCAACATCAATAATAATACTACCTGGTCGCATCGCTGCAACCATATCCTCCGTGACTACAATGGGTGCACGACTAAAATCATTTCGCAAAGCACCAATGGCAACCTCACAGGTTTTTAATTGCTTTGCTAATATTTTCGGTTCCAATACCGAGGTCCAAACTCTTTGTCCTAAATTATTTTGAAGTCGTTGTAATCTTGAAACATTATTATCAAACACTTTTACTGAAGCCCCTAAGGCTAGTGCATTACGCGTAGCAAATTCACCAATAATATCAGCCCCAATAATCACTACCTTGGTAGGCGGAACGCCGCTAATACCCCCTAACAATACCCCTTTGCCTTGGTTAAAGTTACTCAAGTACTGACCCGCAATTAACATCACAGCACTACCTGTAATTTCACCCATGCTTCTTAATATAGGATAGTTCTGATTTTCATCTTTAATATTTTCAATAGCAAGTGCGGTAATTTTTTTGGCCATTAATTTTTCCATCAACCCTTTTTCTAATGCAGTTAAATGCAAAGAAGAAATAATGGTTTGGTTCATTTGTAAAAAAGGCAAATCTGCTTCCACTGGAGGAGCTGTTTTAACTAATATGGGGCACTTATAAACTTCTTCTTTGTCAAAAACAATTTTAGCACCTGCTTCGGAATAATCTATATCGCTATAACGGCTACCTTCACCCGCATTGTGTTCCATTAAAACCTCATGGCCATTCGCTACTAAAACACTCACTGCCTCAGGTATTAAACCAATTCTGTTTTCTTGAAATGCTATTTCCTTTGGAATACCAATCATCAAAGGTTTACTCCTAAACTTTATATCTAAAACCTCCTCCTGTGTCTCATATGTAATGGAACTATCAATTTGGGGCTTTAAAGTACTCATATGAATAAAATTTTAATGAAGATACAAAATTTGCATGGACAACTTAGGGTATAAAAATACGTCGGTGTTCGGGATCTAATATTTCAATTTCAATATGTAGGGCATCTGAAGGAATTAAGTTGATCGCTTTTTCAGGCCATTCGATAAAACAATAATCTGAATCGGCTATCGCCATTTCAACCCCTGCCCTTTGCGCATCTCCCTCATTTTCCAATCGGTACCAATCCATATGATAAATTACTTTACCAAGGCCTTGATACTCATTCATAATAGCAAAAGTGGGACTGTTGACTCTATCCTCTACTCCTACTATTTTACACAGCGCTGTGATCAAAGTGGTTTTCCCCGCGCCCATGGGTGCGTGAAAAGCCCACACGGATTGTGTGCCAAATTTCTTCATTAGGCTTTGAGCTACCTCCTCCATTTGCGCTAAAGTGTAAACCATATCCATGTTGCAAAGATAAGTGAACAAATACAATGTTTAAAAGGGTATTAATGCTTTATTATATGGGCAAAATGCTTCGTATCTTTACCCTATAAATGGTTTAAATATGGAATCAGTTCAATGGAAAGTAGATGGCATGAGTTGTACCAATTGTGCCTTATCGATACACAAATATTTACAGACGAAAGGAATTACTGAACCCAAGGTAAATTTCATGGAAGGTGAAGTGCAATTTGAAATGCCCGAAAATGTAACCAAGGAAACAATAATTAAAGGGATACAAGGATTAGGATATAAAGTCAGCGGACAGCAAGAAGCAGGTGCTAAAAAAAAGTGGTTGGATAATAATGGAGAACGCGCCCTTTTTAGTTTTGTGTTTACGCTGCCGCTTTTAATTCACATGTTACCTGGGGTACATATTCACTGGTTGATGAATCCTTATGTGCAACTGGGTTTTACATTACCGGTATTTATAATAGGCATGGGTTATTTTGGTAAAAGCGCCTGGCATAGTATTCGCGGTGGTATTCCAAACATGAATGTACTTGTCGCCATTGGCGCACTCGCCTCTTTCGGATATAGTTTGTATGGCACGCTCATGGAATTAGGTGTTGGATTTGCGTATTACGAAACCACCGCCACCATTATCACTTTGGTATTTTTTGGTAATTATTTGGAAGATGCCAGCATTCAATCAACACAACGCGCATTAAAGGATTTAGTGAAGGCGCAAAAAGTAATGGCGAATATGATTGTGTTTGATGAAAATCACAAAGAAATTATTTTCAATGTAGAAAGTACCACCTTAAAAGTGGGCGATATTATTTTAATCAACTCAGGGGAAACAGTTCCGATGGATTCAAAAATATTATGGGGGGAAGCGAATGTGAATGAATCCATTGTTACTGGCGAAAGCGTACCCGTGCAACGCAAAAAAAATGATTTGTTATTAGGCGGAAGCACTATACAAGATGGTAGTCTTAAAGCCTATGTAACAGCAGTTGGAGACGACACCGTACTTGCCAATATTTTAAAAATGGTGAAAGCAGCACAGGGTGAAAAACCACCCGTGCAAATTTTAGCCGATAAAATAAGTGCGGTATTTGTTCCTTTGGTATTGAGTATTGCCTTTGCCACATTGGTATTAAATTATTTTTTTGCACATAATGCATTAGGTCAAAATATTGGCTTTGGGGAAAGCATGTTGCGCGCCATCGCCGTTTTGGTGATATCATGTCCTTGTGCTATGGGCTTGGCTACACCTGCTGCTATTGCGGTTGGCTTGGGACGAGGCGCGCGCAATGGGGTACTTTTTAAAAATGCAAAAAGTTTAGAAACATTTAAAGATATTAAGCAAGTAGTTTTTGACAAAACCGGCACCTTAACTACAGGACATTTTTCTGTGGCGCAATTTAAAATAGTGGATGGTACCAACGAAGCTGATTTTAAATCATTGGTGTATGCATTGGAAAAATATTCGAACCACCCTATTGCAAAATGTATCAGCTTGGAATGGAAAACCAATACCGCCATCAGCTGGGCCAAAATTGAAGAAGTGAAAGGAATGGGCATTAAGGCCACTGACAAGGAAGGCAATCAATATTGGGCAGGCTCATTCAAAACCTTAGTAGACCAAAACTACAAGGAGGATACGCACAATATTTATATTCAAAAAAATGACCAACTCGTCGGCTGGATTGATGTGGAAGATGAAATAAGGCCGGATGCGAAATTGGTGATTGAAACTTTACACAGACAAGGGGTGCATACTATTTTATTAAGTGGTGACCGACAATCCAAATGTGATAAAATAGGAAAAGCATTAGGCATCCAAGAAATTATTGGCGAACAAAGCCCTGCAGATAAATTAACGCAGCTTGCTAATTTTGTAAAAAAATATCCTACGGCAATGGTGGGTGACGGTATCAATGATGCACCGGCGCTTGCTAAAGCGACCATTGGTATTTCATTAAGTAATGCGTCACATATCGCCATACAAACCGCACAGGTTATTTTAATGAACCAAGGATTAAAAAATTTACCAATGGCTTTAGGCTTGGGTAAAAGAACCTATGAAACCATTAAGGAAAATTTAGTTTGGGCATTTTCCTATAATATTATTGCCATCCCTGTTGCAGCTTTGGGCTTATTAGGCACTTGGGGACCTACTTATGGTGCATTAATTATGGGATTAAGTGATGTGGTATTGGCATTAAATTCATTAAGGTTATTTAAGAAAAAATTAGTCTAGCCTTTTTGAAAACTACGGTACAAATATTAAAGCAATATTGGGGCTATGAAACATTTAGACCACAACAAGAAGCGGTCATAGATGCTGTTTTAGCGGGCAAGGATGTACTTACATTACTTCCAACCGGAGCTGGCAAATCATTATGCTTTCAAGTGCCTATCATTACCAATGAAGGCCTATGTATCGTGATTAGTCCTTTGATTGCCTTAATGCAGGATCAAGTAAAGGATTTGTTAGATAAAAATATTTCGGCAGTTAACCTAGGCGGACAAATTACACCCGATGCGGAGGAAATCATTTTAAGTGATGCTAAAATGGGGAAGTATCAGTTTATTTATTGTAGCCCTGAAAAATTAGCGCAAACTAATTTTCAAAATTTTTTATCGCAATTAACGATACAATTATTTGCCATTGATGAAGCGCATTGTATCTCCCAATGGGGCTATGACTTTAGACCAGCCTATCGAAAATTAAGTATTTTAAAAAATCTTTTCCCTAAAGTGCCTATTTTGGCGATGACTGCATCCGCTATCCCATTAGTACAGGAAGACATCATCAAACAATTGACACTGCAAGAACCCGCTGTTATCACGGATCAATTTTTAAGGCCTAATTTAAAATATAGCATTCATCTAGTCCCAGTAAAACTACACAGTTGTCGTTTAATTTTAAACGAGATAAAAGGTGCAGTGATTATCTATTGTAATACACGTAACAATGTAAGTCAACTTACCAATTTATTAAAAGCATACAAATACAAGGTGGATGAATACCACGCAGGGCTATCTATTGAAACTAGGCAACGTAATCAAAAGGCATGGATGAATGATGAAATTCAAATCATGGTATGTACCAGTGCATTTGGCATGGGGATCAATAAAAGTAGTGTGCAAGCAGTGATTCATTATGATATCCCAGGAAGTTTGGAACAATATTATCAGGAAACGGGAAGAGCAGGTCGCGATGGACAAGGGGCTGCTGCTATTTTATTATTTCAACAAAATGATTGGGATTACTGGAAAACCGTACAAGAAAAAAAATATCCTTCCATCGCTACGATAAAAAAAGTTTACCAGGACTTGGCAGACTATGTGCAACTCCCGATTGGCATGGGTGAAAAACAACAATTTTTATTTGACTTTGATACTTTTTGCGCGCGATTTGATTGGGATAAAATGACTGCACGTAATGCCTTGCAATGGATTGAACAGGAAGGACATGTGAAATTTTCGCCCAGTTCCTTTAAGCCCTCCTTGGTGCAAGTATTGGCGGACCGTGGAATGATGGAAGATTTTGAAAAGGAAAACAATATTCTCGCCATTGTACTTCAAACCCTATTGCGTAGTTATGGGGGTATATTAGATAGTCCGCAATTTATCAATGAAAATTTATTGGCGAATCTTTTACAAAGAGATATTCCATTTGTTTTAAATAGCTTATCACTTTTGCAAAAACATGGCATGATCAGTTTTGAACAAAAGGAAAACCAACCAGTAGTGCAATTTATATGGAATCGAGCTGCGGCCGCACATATTACCATTGACTTGGATAATTACCAAGCAAGGTTAAAGGCATTCCAGGACAGAATAAAGCATTTTTCAGACTATTTATGGGGCCAAAATGCAAGTTGTCGCAGTGTTTTTTTGGCCAAATATTTTGGCGAAAAAAATCCAACCCCATGTAAAATATGCGACCTTTGTACAAGTACGAAGAAATAGGTATATTTTAACAAAACATTGGAAATCCTTTTTTAGCCACAATAATTAAAAAGCGTTTCTTTACACAAAGCAATCAATATGGAAGATAAAAAAACAAGTAAAATTTTGTTGTGCGAGGACGACAGCAATTTAGGTTTGGTACTTAAAAACTACCTAGAGTTAAGCGAATACGAAGTAACATTGGAGCGTGATGGTCGCCTGGGCTTGGCCGCTTTTCAGCGTGAAAAGTTTGACCTATGCTTATTAGATGTCATGATGCCACATGTGGATGGATTTACACTCGCCGAGGAAATCAGAGACATTGATCCTGATGTGCCTTTGTTTTTTTTAAGTGCTAAAACTTTAAAGGAAGACATTATCACTGGCTATAAGTTGGGGGCGGATGATTATATCACCAAGCCTTTTGACAGTGAGGTATTGTTATTAAAAATTAAGGCAATTATCAAGCGTAATGAAGATGATAATAAGGTTTCAGACAATATAGAATATGACTTGGCTGGGTACCATTTTAATCCCAAGTTGCGTGAATTAAAATTCAACCAAAAAACACAGGTATTGTCGCCTAAGGAAAACGAGTTACTTAAAATGTTGGCTGAAAATAAAAATGACTTATTGACCCGCGAAAAAGCACTTAAAAAAATATGGGGTAGCGATACTTACTTTAATGGAAGAAGCATGGATGTGTACATTGCCAAATTAAGAAAGTACTTAAAGGAAGATGAAAAAATTGAAATCGTAAACATTCACGGGAATGGTTTCCGATTAGTGGTGCAATAACG
>SHWT01000011.1 GCA_009693715.1 Chitinophagaceae bacterium | reverse complement strand
GTTACTTATTTTCTGTTGGCCGGCTTTTAAAAATTGTATTAAATCAATCCAATAACATTGGTCAATTTCGCCTGTGCCAAATGGGGTATTAAAGTATTCTCCTAAAGATGAATGATTATTTTCCTTTAAATAAATATTATCATGTGTAAGGCGGTAGTCAAAGCTTTCCTTCATTTGTAGGGAAGGGTGTATTGATAAAATCGGTGCTTCTTTAATTATAGGGACATTTTCATCCTGTTGGAAATCTTTATAAGCGCCAATAGCAAAAGGCAGTAAGGTGTCAATCATCCATGTTTGCACAATTCTACGACCGGTGACTGGGTTGATTACACCACTTGCTACACTAGTTGCGGAAACAGTTTTTGGATCATTTATAATTTTAAACGAGATACCTTGTTTGTGTAAAAAGTAACTTAACCAAGTGCCAGTTAATCCCTGGCCAATGATCAAATATTTTACTTTTTCCTGCAACTTATTTCGCTTTTTTTGTGGGTATAGTTATGTGGATGCTGTCCTTGATTTCATTGACCCTTGCTACAATTTCCATATCAAAATTTCCTAGGTAATCAAAAGGTACTGTAAAAGGAAATTCTGTTTCAAATGTTTCGTCTTTAATTGTCGTAAAATATTGAAATGGAAAAATATTCATAAACCAACCGTCCACTGATTTTTTTGTTCTGTGATTGATCAAAGCCAAAGTAAGTTGTCCCGTTTTTTCTTGTGGAAAATTATGACGCAGCTTCACTTTTAGTTTAATGGATTGCCCTAATGATAAAACAGTGGGGGTGACACATTCAATTTTAAGGCTGGGCTTTTTATTTACGCCGCTTAAATTTTGTGCCTGTGTATAAATGCAGATCGACAAAAATAAAAATATAGTAATAGCGCGTTTCATAGAACAAACTTACAATAAAAAATCCCTTATCTGTTTAGGATAAGGGATTTCGGTATGCTTTATTTAAATAATTATTTTTTTAATGCATTTGCCATGGTGATTCCAATGTCTGCAGGACTAGCGCAAACGTGAATGCCACATTCCGCCATGATTTTCATTTTAGCAGCTGCAGTATCATCTGCACCGCCTACAATCGCGCCAGCGTGACCCATGCGTCGGCCTGGAGGCGCTGTTTGACCTGCGATAAATCCGACTACAGGTTTTTTCATATTATCTTTAATCCAATTGGCGGCATCTGCTTCCATGCTTCCACCAATTTCTCCAATCATGATGATACCTTCAGTTGCAGGATCATTCATCAAAAGTTCAACTGCTTCTTTAGTAGTCGTTCCAATAATTGGATCACCACCAATACCAATGGCAGTTGAAACACCCAAACCAGCTTTTACTGCTTGGTCAGCTGCTTCATAAGTAAGTGTTCCACTTTTTGAAACAATACCAATGGTTCCTTTCTTAAATATAAATCCTGGCATGATACCCACTTTACATTCTTCCGCTGTAATGACACCTGGACAATTTGGTCCTATCAAACGAGTAGTTTTACCTAATAAATAGTTTTTTGCTTTAATCATATCCTGCACAGGAATACCTTCCGTGATACATACTACTAAAGCAATATTTGCATCAGCGGCTTCCATGATTGCATCCGCTGCAAAAGCAGGAGGTACAAAAATGATACTCACATCAGCACCGGTATTTTTAACTGCATCTGCAACGGTGTTAAATACGGGTCTGTCTAAATGCGTTGTGCCACCTTTTCCTGGAGTTACCCCACCTACTAATTGTGTTCCATATTCAATCATTTGACTTGCATGAAAACTACCTTCAGTTCCTGTAAAACCTTGAACGATGACCTTTGAGTTTTTATTAACTAATACTGACATTGTGCGTGAATTTGTTATTTGTGGCGCAAAAATAGGTTAAACCGGGTTTTTTTGCCCTTATTTCGCAACAAAAATTCTATGTTTTTTTATAAATGGCTTTCATGTAGTACTTTTGTCCCTCGTCAGACAAATTAAAAATAAAATTATGGCAACAACATCAGACATTAGTCGTGGAATGATTCTAAAATTGGACAATAATTTATACACTGTAGTGGAGTTTGGAGAAAACAAGACTGCTAGAGCGGCTGCTAAAATTTGGGCTAAGCTTAAAGGAGTAGATAACAAAAGATCAATTGAAAAGACATGGAATAGTGGTGAAAACATTTTCCCAGTGCGTGTTGAAAAAAAGACCTACCAATTCCTTTATAAGGATGACAGTGGCTATAACCTTATGAATAATGAGACTTTTGAGCAAATCGCAATGGCTGAGGAAATGATCGATGCTCCGCAATACTTGATAGAAGGTGCTGAAGTATTTGTATTTATGAATACCGAAACAGAAATGCCTATTGGTGCTGAATTGGCCGAAAAAATCGAGGTGTTGATTACCTATTGTGAAAATGGGGTAAAAGGGGATACTGCAACCCGTGCTTTGAAAGCGGCAACGATTGAATCAGGCGCAACCGTAATGGTGCCTTTATTTGTAAATGAAGGAGAAAGAATTAGAATTAATACCAAGAATGGCGAATACGTAGAAAGAGTTAAATAATTTTAAAAATATCCCGAAGCTTCGGGACATTTTTGTTTTTTAGCCTAAGTTCAGCCTTTAAATAGGCCTAAAATAGCTTAAAATACCCCGAATGCTCGGGGTATTTTTTTGGCAAAAAAGGGCCATTTTTAATAAAAAAAGCCCCTTTTTTTGTGTTTTTTACCAAAAAAACCCCAATTTTACCCAAAATTGCCAAATATGGACTTGAAACAAATTCACGATTTAATTAAAGTAGTTAACAAGAGTAATATCGGTGAAATTAGCATCGAAGATAAGGATGGTAAAGTAACCATAAAACAAAAGGAAGAAAGGGTAACTGTAACTACAGCCCCTGCTCAAATGTATACTTCCGGTCCTACAGCCCCAGCCATGCAAGCGGCTCCTGCGGCACCAACCACAGCTCCAGCTTCTCCAGTGGTAAGTAATCTAATCACTATTAAAAGTCCCATGATTGGAACTTTTTATCGTCGCGCTACTCCAGATAAGCCATTGATGGCTGAGGAAGGAACAGAAGTAAGCCCAGGTAAAGTGGTTTGCATTATTGAAGCCATGAAGTTATTTAACGAAATTGAAAGTGAGGTAAAAGGTACCATCGTTAAAATATTGGTGGAGGATGCAAGTCCAGTGGAATATGATCAGCCTTTGTTTTTGGTTGAACCAGCATAGTCTTGCTCCCATTTTCTAATTTAAATTAAAAAAATGTTTAAAAAGATATTGATAGCCAATCGTGGCGAAATTGCTTTGCGTATTATCAGAACCTGTCGTGAGATGGGTATTAAAACAGTAGCAGTTTATTCAACTGCTGATAAAGATAGCTTACATGTAAAGTTCGCAGATGAGGCAGTTTGTATTGGAGGCCCTAAGGGACAAGAATCCTATTTGAATATACCACATATCATGGCGGCTTGTGAAATTACGAACGCTGATGCGGTGCATCCTGGATATGGATTTTTAGCAGAGAATGCAAAGTTTGCACAAATTTGTGCGGATCACGGCATTAAATTTATTGGCCCCACACCCGATATGATTAATAAAATGGGGGACAAGATCACGGCGAAAGAAACCATGATTAAAGCAGGAGTTCCGGTAGTGCCAGGTGGGGATGGATTATTAGAAAGTGTAGATGCAGCAAAAAAATTAGCCAAAGAAATAGGTTACCCAGTGATTATTAAAGCAACCGCTGGTGGCGGAGGAAAAGGGATGCGTGTTGTTTTGAAAGAAGATGAAATTGAAAAAGCATATAGTGCTGCTAAAATGGAAGCCGGCGCTAGTTTTAAAAATGATGGTTTGTACATAGAGAAATTTGTGGAAGAACCAAGACATATAGAAATTCAAGTAGCGGGTGATCAATATGGAAATGTTTGTCATTTGAGTGAGCGTGATTGTTCCATTCAACGTAGGCATCAAAAATTAGTAGAAGAATCTCCTTCACCATTTATGACACCTGAATTAAGACAACGCATGGGCGATGCTGCTATTAAAGCTGCATCAGCCATTAATTATGAAAGCGTTGGTACGGTAGAATTTTTAGTGGATAAGCATCGCAATTTTTATTTCATGGAAATGAATACGCGTATTCAAGTGGAACATTGCGTTACAGAGGAAGTAGTGAGTTATGATTTAATCAAGGAGCAAATAAAGATAGCAGCGGGTGAAAAAATTTCAGGTAAAAATTACGAACCTAAATTACACGCTATTGAATGTCGAATTAATGCCGAAGATCCTTACAATGATTTCAGACCTTCCCCAGGAAAGATTACTGTATTGCATACACCCGGCGGACATGGTGTTCGTGTAGATAGCCATGTATATGCAGGTTATGTCATTCCTCCTTATTACGATTCAATGATTGGTAAATTAATCACGGTTGCACAAACACGTGAGGAAGCGATTAATACCATGTATCGTGCCTTGAGTGAATATGTTATTGAAGGCGTTCACACAACAATTCCTTTTCATTTACAATTAATGCAAAACGAAGATTTTAGAAAAGGAAACTTCACCACGAAATTTTTAGAAACTTTTACATTGAAGTAATTTTTATTTAGCTTTTAAGAGAAATATAAAAGCTAAATAAAAATTCTCTGATGAAATTAAAAAGGGAGCCCCATAAAGGAGCTCCCTTTTTAATTATTTTCTTTTTCTCTATTGAAATTTAAAATGGTCCCAATTGCTCGGGACCATTTTTTTGTTGGGGGGTATTACCTTTGGGGAATATTTTATTTCCGCTGTAAGAGATGTTATCTTAAAAACAACATTTCTCTATACTTAGGCAAGGTCCATAATTCATCATCTACCAATTGCTCTAATTTATCAACGTGGTAACGGATTTTGTCAAAGTATTGTGCTTTTACCTTTGCTTCATAAGCAATCGCTTTTTCTCTTGAATCAGAAATGTTGTTAGCTACTTTTCTTTCTTCCACCATCGCATGCGTATTCTCGTATACTTGTTGGATATGTGTACTTACATCCTTTAATAAAGTTAACTGCCCTTTGTATAATTTTTCAGGTAATGCAGCTTCACGAAGTAAGCTTACATTTTTCAATAACTCATTTTGGTATTTAATAGCCGCTGGAATAATATGGTTGGTTGCCAAATCACCCATTACACGCGATTCAATTTGTACTTTTTTAATATAAGTTTCTAATTCAATTTCGTAACGTGCTTCTAACTCAGCATGGGTGTATATCCCATTGTCCTTAAATAATTTCTTGGATTTTTCAGTTACCATTGCATCTAATGCAACAGGGGTCGTTTTTAAATTAGGCAAGCCTCTTTTTTCTGCTTCCTTGTGCCACTCTTCGCTATAGCCATCGCCTTCAAATAAAATCTTCTTACTAGATACAATATACTTTTGAATCACTTGCATGATCGCAATTTCTTTTTTATCCCCTTTCTCTATTAAAGCATCTACTTCTGCAGCAAATTTTACTAAGGTATCAGCAATAATCGTATTTAATACCGTCATTGGATGACCGCAGTTGGCAGTGGATCCAACCGCGCGGAATTCGAATTTGTTTCCGGTGAATGCAAATGGAGAAGTTCTGTTACGATCAGTGTTATCAATCAGTAATTCAGGAATACTTCTATGTAAATCTAATTTTAAAATGGCTTCATCCTGCTCATCAAATTTTCCACCGACTCTTGTTTCCACATCGTTCAATACTTTGGTTAAGTATTCTCCAATAAATACAGAAATGATTGCTGGAGGTGCTTCGTTGGCGCCTAATCTAAAATCATTAGAAGCAGATGCAATGGACGCTCTTAATATATCAGCATAATCATGCACTGCTTTAATAGTATTTACAAAAAAGGTTAAGAACATTAAGTTGGTCTTTGGCGTTTTGCCTGGCGCTAATAAATTAATACCAGTATCCGTAGCCATACTCCAGTTATTGTGCTTACCACTTCCGTTAATTCCTGCAAATGGTTTTTCATGTAACAAAACGACTAAGCGGTGACGTTTTGCAACACGGGTCATCACGTCCATTAATAATATGTTATGATCCACAGCGATATTACATTCTTCAAAAATTGGGGCACACTCAAATTGTGCAGGCGCTACTTCATTATGTCTTGTTCTTAAAGGAATACCTAATTTGTAGGCTTCATTTTCATAGTCACGCATGAATGCATAAATTCTTTCAGGGATAGATCCAAAATAATGATCTTCCAATTGTTGGCCTTTTGCAGGTGCTGAACCAAATACGGTACGACCACATTGTACTAAATCGGGACGTGCATTTACCAATGCTTCATCAATCACAAAATATTCTTGCTCCCAACCTAAAGTAGGAACTACTTTAGAAATATTTTTATCAAAATAGTTACAAACAGTAACAGCAGCTTTGTTCACAGCTTCCACTGCTTTCATCAATGGCGCTTTGTAGTCCAATGATTCTCCTGTGTAAGCAATAAAAATAGTAGGTATACATAATGTTTTACCACTTCCAATTTCAATAATGAATGCAGGGGAAGATGGGTCCCATGCAGAATATCCTCTAGCTTCAAAAGTGGCTCTTAATCCACCATTTGGAAAAGAAGATGCATCTGGTTCTTGTTGTATTAAAGCAGCGCCATCAAATTCTTCAATTGCAGTGCCATCTGATTTTAATGTAAAAAATGAATCATGTTTTTCAGCAGTCGCACCACTCAATGGTTGAAACCAGTGTGTAAAGTGCGTAACGCCTTTACGCTCTGCCCATGATCTTAATCCTGTTGCAATTTGATTAGCCACTGCACGATCAATTTTTTTAGCCACCTTGTTGCTATTCACTAAACTTTTATAAGCTTCATCACTTAAAAATTCTCTTGCAGTTTTTAAAGTAAAAACACTTTCATTAAAAATGGTCGTGATTTTATGTGCATTAACATTGGGTGTGGGCGTTGCAACATGACTTACATGTTTAACGGCCTCGGTTCTAAGTGACATATATGATTAAATTTTATATTAGCGATTGGATAAAGTTAGGTGTAATTAAGTAGGAGTAATCAACAAAAAATCCCCCAAATTGGGGGATTTTGATCAAAAACGGGTTACGATTGCCGACTTAAGTCAATTTAAACATAATTATTGAACCTTAAACTTTTGCAGTTTTTACTGTTTTGATAATTCTAGCAGCTACTTTATAAGGATCAGCAGCTGAATTTGGACGACGATCTTCCAACCATCCTTTCCAACCTTTTTCTACCGCACCAATTGGGATACGGATACTCGCACCTCTATCAGATACCCCGAAAGAGAAATCATGGATACTTGCTGTTTCATGTTTGCCCGTTAAACGTAAATGATTATCTGCACCATAAACATCAATATGCTCTTTTATAAATGGACGGAATGCTTCACAAATAGTATCATAAGTTTCTTTCTTACCACAAGTTCTTAAAGTGGTGTTAGAGAAATTCGCATGCATACCTGATCCGTTCCAATCTAAGGTACCTAATGGTTTACAATGCCAGTTAATAGCTACACCATAGGTTTCTCCTATTCTTTCTAATAAGTAACGAGCAATCCAAATTTGATCGCCTGCTTCCTTTGCACCTTTTGAAAATATTTGAAATTCCCATTGTCCTGCAGCAACTTCTGCATTAATGCCTTCAATGTTCAAACCCGCGTCAATACAAGCGTCTAGGTGTTCTTCAACAATATTTCTTCCGTATGCATTTTTAGCACCTACTGAACAATAGTAAGGTCCTTGTGGTCCAGGATAGCCTCCTTCTGGGAAACCTAATGGTTTATCAGTAGCTGGATTCCATAAGAAATATTCTTGCTCAAAGCCAAACCAAAAATCATTATCATCATCTTCAATAGTTGCTCTTCCGTTCGTAGGATGAGGGGTACCATCTGAACTTAAAACTTCACACATGACTAAGTAAGCGTTTTTGCGTTGTGGGTCCTTGCAAATAAAAACTGGTTTTAATAAACAGTCACTTGATCCACCTGGCGCTTGCTCAGTTGATGATCCATCAAAACACCAAACATCGCAGTCAGCTAATTTGCCACTGAAATCTTTTTCAACTTTTGTCTTACTTCTTAATGACTGTGTTGGTTTGTAACCATCTAGCCAAATGTACTCTAATTTAGAAACCGCCATAGGGAGGGAAATTAAATATTAATAAATAAAATATATGTTTAAAAAGGTATTTTCTACATGGATTTGAACGAAAATATATAAGAAAATTAAAAAAATAAAATTTTAAACTCAAAAATTCCAAATTTTTCAATAAAATATTAACATTAAAATATTTAATAATATAAAAATCTTCACAAAAGATTGATTATCAATAAATGCATATTCATTGAAGTGGATACACATTTTAGTTGGGTATATGTTGGTAAATCAAGCAAATGCTTAAAGGGTCATTTTGTACCTTCGCGTCATCTTAAAACGAATAATCCCATCCGAATGGAAATTACTGTCAAAACTGCGCAACAACTTAGATTAACGCCTGATGAATTTGAAAGCATCAAACAAAAATTAGGACGTACACCCAACTTTACGGAGCTATGTGCTTTTAGTGGTATGTGGAGTGAGCATTGTAGTTATAAAAATTCTATTAAGTGGTTAAAAACCTTACCGCGTGATGGTGGAAGAATGTTAGTGGCAGCGGGTGAGGAAAACGCGGGATTAATGGATATCGGAAATGATTATGGGGTGGTATTTAAAATTGAAAGTCATAATCACCCAAGTGCGTTAGAGCCATTTCAAGGTGCTGCAACAGGCGTAGGTGGAATACAAAGAGATATTTTTACGATGGGTGCGCGTCCCATTGCTTCCTTAAATAGTTTACGTTTTGGAAAATTAACCGATGCGAAAACAAAAAGATTATTAGCAGGCGTAGTCCATGGTATTGGACATTATGGAAACTGTTTTGGTGTTCCAACGGTGGGTGGTGAATTGTATTTTGAACAATGTTATCATACCAATCCTTTAGTGAATGCAATGAGTGTGGGGATTGTGAAAGCAGGTAAAACAGTGAGCGCCATTGCACTTGGAACAGGTAATCCCGTATTTTTTGTTGGAAGTGCTACCGGTAAAGATGGTATTGGTGGTGCAAGTTTTGCATCAGCCGAAATTACGGCAGACAGTGTAGAGGAATTACCAGCAGTGCAAGTGGGTGATCCATTTCAAGAAAAAAAATTATTAGAAGCTTGTTTGGAAGTCATTGAAACAGGCGGTGTCGTGGGTATGCAAGATATGGGTGCAGCAGGAATTATTTGTTCCACTGCGGAGATGAGTGCGAAAGGACAAGTAGGTATGCGCATTGATTTGGATAAAGTGCCAACACGTCAACAAAACATGAAAGCTTGGGAATTATTATTAAGTGAAAGCCAAGAGCGTATGTTGATGGTGGTGGAGAAAGGAAAGGAAGCGCAAGTGTTAGCGGTATTTGAAAAATGGGATTTGTCTTGCAGTAATATTGGTGAAGTGACTGATGATGGTTTGTTAAATTTTTATATGCATGGCGAATTAGAAGCTTCACTTCCTGCCTATGAATTAGTATTAGGCGGTGGTGCGCCAGTGTACACACGTGAATATTCGGCGCCAGCTTATTTATCAAAAGTGAATGCTTTTGATATGGGTACTGTTGCAGATACATCGGATTTAAAATCTACTGTTAAAGAATTAATTCAAATTCCTAATATCGCTTCAAAGCGTTGGGTGTATACACAATACGATAGTATGGTGGGTGCGGCGAACACTTCTACGAATGCACCTAGTGATGCATCTATCGTAATTGCAAAAGGAACTGGCAAAGCATTAGCCATGACAGTGGATTGTAATAGTAAATATGTTTATGCAAATCCCGAAATAGGGGCAATGATTGCCGTAGCTGAAGCTGCGCGTAATATTGTATGCTCTGGTGGTGAACCCATTGGCGTAACCAACTGTTTGAATTTTGGTAATCCCTATGATCCCGAAGTGTATTATCAGTTTGTGAAATCAGTAGAAGGGATGGGTGCTGCTTGTCGAAAATTTAATACACCCGTTACTGGTGGTAACGTAAGTTTTTATAATCAAAATCAAGATGGTCCCGTATTTCCAACACCCACCATTGGTATGGTAGGTATTGTGGAGGATATGAAAAACAGAATGACCTTGGATTTCAAAAAAGAAGGGGATGTTATTGTTTTATTGGGTACCCAAAGAAATGATATTGGTTCCTCAGAATATGTAAATAAAATCAGAGGGGTTGAATTTTCTCAGGCACCTTATTTTGATTTGGAAGAAGAATATAATTTGCAACAATTAGTTGCGGGATTAATTATAGCAGGTAATGTAAAAAGTGCCCACGATATTAGTGAAGGCGGCTTAATTGTTACTTTATTAGAATCAGCGTTTACCAATAACAAAGGATTTGAGGTAAACGCAGTAGGAGCAGCATTGAGAACAGATGCCTATTGGATGGGTGAAGCGCAAAGCAGGGTGGTGGTTTCATCTGATGCAGCAACTGTTTCATCCATTGAAACTATGGCAGCTAAATTTGGAATTGCTGTATCGCTCCTAGGTAGAGTAACTTCAAGTGATGTAGTTGTGAATGGAGAAAATTGGGGCAGTATTATGGATTGGAAAAATAATTATGATACTGCAATAGAAAAACAATTAGCTAAATAAATTCAATCAATGTCAAAACAACCCACTTTAGTTGTTACAGGTACAGCTGGATTTATTGGTTCCGTTTTTGTTCAATATTTAAATGAACAAGGATTTAATCAATTAATATTAGTGGATGATTTTGGCGTGGAAGCAAAAAGAAATAATTGGGAGCAAAAGCAATTTTTAAAAGTAATTGAGCGGCAAGCTTTTTTAGAACAGCTTCCTCAATTGGATTTCACTATTGATGCTATTATACATTTAGGTGCCAGAACAGATACTACTGAATTTGATTATGCAGTGCATGAGGAACTGAATGTGAAATATTCAAAAGCATTGTGGTTGTATGCTACTGAAAAACAAATCCCATTTATTTACGCGTCATCTGCAGCTACTTATGGTAGTGGGGAGCGAGGGTATACTGATAGCCATGAAATACTAGATGAATTAGTTCCTTTGAATCCTTATGGGGTAAGTAAAAATGAATTTGATAAATGGGCGATTGCGCAAACCAATCAACCACCTGTTTGGACGGGTTTGAAATTCTTTAATGTGTATGGTCCAAATGAAGGACACAAGGGCCGTATGGCAAGTGTTATTTTTCATGCGTTCAATCAAATCAAAGAAACAGGATTAGTGAAGCTATTTAAAAGTCACCGTCCTGATTTTAAAGATGGCGAACAATTGCGCGACTTTGTTTATGTGAAAGATGTCGTTAAAGTAATTGGTTGGATGTTACATGAAATGTTTGCGCAACATTGGGACAAAGAAAAAAATGGTTTGTATAATTTAGGTACAGGTAGCGCGCGCAGCTTTTATGATTTGGCTGCCAACACCTTTACTGCACAAGGGTTACAACCCAATATTGAATTCATTGATATGCCACTAGATATCAGAGATAAGTACCAATACTTTACCGAAGCCAATATGAATAAGCTTCGTGCCGCTGGATACACTGCACCCTTTTCAAGTTTAGAGGAAGGTGTTAGTGATTATGTTGCCAATTATCTTGTTAAAAAGCAATTGTATTAGTTAAATACAATTTTGTTATCAAGAATAGGCTAATGCGCTTTTAAAAACGCAATTGCTTTCGCATAAGCATCTTCAGTAGCAGCAGCATTAAAACTTGGATTGCTTGGATTGGCAAAACCATGACCTGCTTCATATCTATTCACGGATAAATTTTTACCCGCTTCTTTCATATTTTTTTCAAAATCATTCACCATTGCAGGAGAAGGGCTTTGGTCCTTATTGCCAAAGAAGCCAATGATATCACATTGGATGGATTTTAATTTATCCATATTCGTTTCAGGGCGGCCATAATACATCACCGATCCTTTTGCTTGCGGTCCAGCAAGAATGGCTGTTTGTAAACTCCACATACCGCCAAAACACCAACCCACACTATATATGGCAGCTTTACTACCGGCATATTTAATGGTGCCTTGCATAATAGCAGTCATTCTTTCCATATTGGCACCGCGCATTAATTTCATAGCACTATCTGGAGTAGCGGCCACTTTGCCGTCATACATGTCCACGGCAATTACATTAACATTACCAAGGTCGGTATAATATTTATCTGATTCCATTTTCACATTGTCATTCAAACCCCACCACTCTTGAATCACAATTAAATACTTGTTGGTTTTCTTTTTAGCAGGAATAAAATAGGCATATGCTTGTTTGCCATCGGCTGCTTCAAATTCAATCATTTTTCCCAATAAATTTTCTGGATTTACCACCAAAGGGTTCGGGTGCATTGCCGCGAAAGCGGGGGTGCTGGCCTCCAGTTGATAGGCTTGTTGTGTTTCCATATTGAGGCATTCTATGACCTCTTTTTTATCTATTGGAGGATGTTGGTTTTTGGACCATTGCCAGCTTAACAAACTAGCCGCAAACAGAAGGGCCAAAGTGGAATAAATTAAGTTTTTCATTTTATTTTAGTTGTTTTTAGTAAAGATGTTCACTTTTAAATAACACTTATAAACATTTTTTGTTGGGCGTGAAGGATCATTTTTTTCCACCCCATTTTTGATGTAGGTTTGTATGACCTCTGAGCATTTTTCCAAATAAAGATAGGTCCTAAAACGTAAATTAACCATTTTGAGACTGGTTTATACACAATAGTTTTTGCTATTGGGTGTATGCTATTTTCAAAAAAGAAGCAACAATAATATGGCAAAGTATGTATTTGTAACAGGCGGTGTAACGAGTAGTTTGGGTAAGGGCATCATTGCCGCTTCTTTGGCTAAATTATTACAAGCCAGGGGGATCACTGCAACTATTCAAAAGTTTGATCCCTACATCAATGTGGATCCAGGTACATTGAATCCTTATGAGCATGGAGAGTGTTATGTTACAGAAGATGGCGCTGAAACCGATTTAGATTTAGGGCACTACGAACGGTTTTTAAGTAGCCCAACTTCCCAAGCAAATAATGTGACTACAGGTCGTATTTATCAAACAGTGATCAACAAAGAAAGAGCAGGTGAATTTTTAGGAAAAACAGTTCAAGTAGTTCCACATATTACGGATGAAATTAAGCGTCGCATGTTATTGTTAGGCCAGGATGGAAAATTTGATGTGGTGATCACGGAAATTGGCGGAACCGTGGGTGATATCGAAAGCACACCTTTTATTGAAACGGTGCGTCAAATTCAATGGGAATTACCAGAGGATGATGTAATGGTGGTGCATTTAACTTTAATTCCTTATTTAAGTGCGGCCAAGGAATTAAAAACTAAACCTACCCAACATAGTGTTAGAATGTTGAGTGAAACAGGCGTACATCCAGATGTGATTGTTTGTAGAACAGAACATCCTTTAAATGATGACATTAAAAAGAAAATCGCATTATTCTGTAACGTTAAAGCGGGAAATGTAATTGAGTCATTAGACGCAAGTACTATTTATGAAGTTCCCTTATTAATGTTAAAAGAAAAATTAGATTTAATTGTATTGAAAAAATTAAATATTCAAAATTTCAAGGAACCTGATTTAGCTAAATGGAATATTTTTTTAGATAAATTAAAGCACCCTAAAGCAACCGTAAATATTGGATTAATTGGAAAATATATTGAACTACAGGATGCCTATAAGTCAATTCTAGAAAGCTTTATACATGCAGGTGCGATAAATGAAGTGAAAGTGAATGTGGTGAATGTACATAGTAAAAATATCACTGTGGAGAATGCCCAGGCCCAATTGTCTGGATTGGATGGTTTATTAGTGGCGCCTGGTTTTGGGAATAGGGGTATTGAAGGAAAAATTATTGCAGTGCAATATGCTAGAGAAAATAAATTACCCTTCTTTGGAATTTGTTTAGGGATGCAAATGGCCGTGATTGAATTTGCACGTAATATTTTAGGACATGCAGGAGCGCATTCAGTTGAAATGGATCCGATTACAAAATTCCCTGTTATTAATATGATGGAAGAGCAAAAGCGAATTACCATGATGGGCGGCACGATGCGATTAGGTGCTTATCCATGTTCCATTACAAAAGATACATTGGCCTATAAAATTTATGGCACCACTGAAATAAGTGAACGTCATCGTCATCGTTATGAGTTTAACAATGATTATTTAAAAGCATTTCAGGATGCAGGTATGGTGACCAGTGGGGTAAATCCTGCTTCTGCATTAGTGGAAATTATCGAACTACCTAACCACCCATTTTTTATTGGGGTACAATACCACCCTGAGTTAAAAAGCACGGTGGAGCATCCTGCACCTTTGTTTGTTCATTTTATTGCAGCGGCTAAAGTCCAAGCCAAAAAATAATTGCTAGCTTGTTATATTGCTAACATTTGTTAGCTTTACGGTATGAATAATATTCGTATCCTCACTTCCACTAGTTTATTTGATGGTCATGATGCATCTATAAATATTATGCGTCGTGTTTTGCAAGAACAGGGCGTTGAAATTATCCATTTTGGACATAATCGATCGGCACTTGAAATAGCAACGGCTGCAATTGAGGAAGATGTACAAGGAATCGCGATTACCTCATATCAAGGAGGGCATATTGAATTTTTCACTTACGTAAGAAAGTTACTGAATGATGCAGGGTACAAGCATATTATCATCGTTGGCGGTGGTGGGGGAACTATCTTACCCAAAGAAGCAGCTGCATTAGAAAAGATAGGAATTTCAAAAATATTTTTACCAGCGGATGGTTTGCGATTGGGTATTGAAGGAATGATTAAAGAGGTAGTTCGATTTTGTAATTATGAATTAAAAAGTTTTTCAAAAAATAAATTACCCAAATTAAATTTTTCAAAAAAAATTGATCCACGTTATTTAAGTAGGGCCATTACTTTATTGCAAAATGGGCCCATTAAAAAAGGAGTTAAAAAAAGTAAGAAGAACATTCCCATTATTGGACTTACGGGCACAGGTGGTGCAGGGAAATCAACCGTTTGCGATCGCATCGTGCAATATTTTTTATTAGCCAATCCACAAAAAACCATTGCGGTCATTTCAGTGGATCCTACTAAGCGAAAAACGGGAGGTGCATTATTGGGTGATCGTATTCGTATGAATGCTATTGATCATCCGAATGTATATATGCGCTCCTTGGCCACCAGGTCTGATAAAAATTCGATTGCCAATTCAATGGATGCAGTCATTGAACTTTGTATAGCCGCAGGCTTTGATAGTATCATTATTGAGACCGCAGGGGTGGGTCAGAATGATGCTACGATTGTTGATTTTGTTAGCATTCCTATGTATGTAATGACGCCCGAGTTTGGCGCACCCACCCAATTGGAAAAAATCAATATGATTGATTATGCAAAAATTATTGCCATCAATAAATTTGATCGAACAGGTGGTTTGGATGCAGTAAGAGATGTACGTAAACAATATCGTCGCTCTCATCATCAATGGTCTGATGAAATAACAAATATGCCCATTTTCGGAACCATTGCTTCCCATTTTAATGATCCTGGAATGCAAGCAATGTATAATTGTTTGGCAGCAATAGTATTTCAAACACATCAACTAAAATGGGAGACACTTCCTTGGGAGCCGCATTATAATGAAAATGTGGTAAAAGCGCCAACCATCCCTAATAAACGAAATAATTATTTAGGTGAAATTGTGGCCGCAATTCAAAAAAATAATCAATGGATTGAAGATCAAAAAAACATTGCTTCAAAATGGTATTGTTTCCAGCAAGTTCTAAAAGAGGATGCACTACAAGCCGATAAAAAAATTATAAAAGCAAATTTGCTTCTTGAACAAAAAGTTGCCCCTGAAGTAAAACAACTCTTATCTCAATGGCCCGAAAAGGTGGCTAGTTACAATCAACCTTTTTTAGAAGCAGAAATCAAGGGTAAAAAAGTAAAGCATGCTTTAAGTTTTGAAACGCAATCAGGAACAGTGATTCAAAAAATACAATTACCTAAATTTAAAGATTGGGGCGATATTGCTGAATGGCATCTGAAAGAGAACCTTCCCGGGTATTTCCCTTATACTTCTGGTGTATTTAAGTTAAAGCAAACAACAGAAGATCCGACCAGAATGTTTGCAGGAGAAGGTAGTCCTGAAAGAACCAATAGTCGGTTTCATTTCTTAAGCAAGGGGCAAAGTTCCATTCGACTTTCTACTGCTTTTGATAGCGTTACTTTGTATGGACATGATCCAGAAAAAAGGTTAGACGTTTTTGGAAAAATTGGGAATGCAGGCGTGAGTGTGGCAAGTATTGATGATGCAAAAAAATTATATAGTGGTATTGACTTAAATAGCGCAAGTACATCGGTGAGTATGACCATCAATGGCCCAGCGCCCATACTCATGGCCCAATTTTTTAACACGGCGATTGATCAAGCTTGTGAAAAGTATATTACCGCGAACAAGCTATGGCCAACGGTTAATAAAAAAATAAAGCAAATTTTTAAAGGGGTTGCGGCGCCCGCCTATTGCAATGTAAACAAATCATTAAATTTTAATGATTGGCATAATGGTTTGGGCTTAAAATTATTAGGTATATCTGGGGATCAAGTATTGGCACCTGCTGTTTATGAAAACATAAAAAAGGAAGTATTAAATAATATTAGGGGCACTTTACAAGCAGATATTTTAAAAGAAGATCAAGCACAAAATACTTGTATTTTTTCAACCGATTTTGCCTTAAGATTAATGGGGGACGTGCAAGCTTATTTTGCCGAAAATAAAATTAAACATTTTTACAGTATTTCTATTTCTGGATACCATATTGCAGAAGCGGGAGCCAATCCAATTACGCAACTTGCATTTACTTTAGCCAATGGATTTACGTATGTTGAATATTTTATGAATCGGGGGATTGCCATTGATGATTTTATTCCCAACCTGAGTTTTTTCTTTAGCAATGGGATGGATCCAGAATATGCAGTCATTGGAAGAGTGGCGCGAAGAATTTGGGCTAACGCCATGAAACATAAGTATCATGCAAATGAGCGTTCTCAAAAATTAAAATACCATATACAAACCAGTGGTCGAAGTTTACATGCGCAGGAAATTGATTTTAATGATATCAGAACCACGCTGCAAGCCTTGTACGCAATATACGATCAGTGCAATAGTTTGCATACCAATGCGTATGATGAGGCGATTACAACACCGACCGAAGAAAGTGTAAGGCGCGCACTAGCCATTCAATTAATTATTAATAAAGAATTAGGTACCACTAAGGTGGAAAATTTTCAACAAGGAAGTTTTTTAATTACAGCATTAACTGATTTGGTGGAGGAAGCAGTGATGCGCGAATTTGATCGAATAAATAACAGAGGGGGTGTGTTGGGTGCCATGGAAAGAATGTACCAACGTACTAAAATTCAGGAGGAGAGTTTGCTATATGAAACAAAAAAACACGTAGGTGAAATTCCAATTATTGGGGTTAATGCCTTTGTGAATCAGGAACAAAAACACAATGCCGATCAACAACCTATTTTTAGGTCGTCCACAGTAGAACAAAATGGACAAATACAGCATGTGGACGCGTTTAAAAAAAGAAACCAATCTGTGTCCGACATTCATTTAAAAAAGCTCCAAAAAGCAGCTATAAATAATGAAAATATTTTTACCCTATTAATGGAAGCCGTCAAATATTGCAGTTTAGGCCAAATTTCCAATGCCTTATACCAGGTAGGGGGTAAATACAGCCGAAATTTGTAAAAAAACAATACCTTTGGCCCTCGTTAAATACGGTTAAAATTTCACAAATGAACACAGATAAAAACACGATCATTGGGTTTATATTGTTAGCAGGTTTATTTTTTACTTATTTCTGGTACACCAACAAGCAACAAACTGAATTGACTGCTTACAAGAAGCATTTTGATGACTCCGTTATGATGTTAAAAGCAGAAGCGGATAAAGCAGCTGCTGTAAAAAATCCAATCATTTCAGGTACCGCAAAACAAGCCGGATCAATAGCTGCGGTTATTATAGATTCTGTTAAAGAACAATTCACTGAACTGGAAAATGATTTAGTGAAGGTAAAATTTAGTAACAAAGGGGGACAAGTGGTTGGCGTTACTTTAAAAAAGTACAGTAATAATCAAAAGCAATTGGTACAATTGGGGGATAGTAGTTCCTTGAATTATTCAGTTAATATAGGTGACAATAAAACAGCCCAGGTGAATAAAGTATTATTCCCATCGGTGAATGTATTGCCAAATAAGGAAGGTACACAACAATTGGAGTATATATGGACAACACCTAATGGGAAAGTGATTCGTCACTTATTTTCATTGGCACCTAATAAGTACAATGTAGATTGGTCAATTCAATTACAAGGTGCGGCAACTTTGTTTACGAACCAACAAGTTAATTTTCTTTGGGATGTTCATGCTTACCAACAGGAACGTACTTCAGTGTATGAGCGTCAAATGTCAAATATTTGCTTTTCTGAAGGGAATGAGTTTGATTATATTTCAAGTAATACAACACACACATTCGAAAAGCCAGTACAATGGATTGGATTGGTGCAGCAATTTTTCGCCACTTCCATCATTTATAAACAAGGCTTTGTTTCTGGTAAAGTAGATTGGCAACGTAAAATTGATAGCAGCAATGGCTTAGCTACCATGCAATCGCAATTACAAACAAAGTTGACCGGTGATAATCCGAACATTGACTTTTCTTTGTATTATGGGCCTAATGATTTTCAAATATTAAAATCACAGGCACCTGAAATGGAGAAAATAGTAAACTTAGGAAGAGACTTATATTCCTTTGTTCGCCCTATTAATAAATATATTTTAATGCCTGTATTCGATTTTTTCGCAGGCTTTGTTAAAAACTTTGGTTGGGTTATATTTTTACTGACCATTTTCATTAGATTAGTCACCTCTCCTTTGACGTATTCAAGTTTTTTGAGTAGTGCTAAAATGAAAGCATTAAAACCTGAACTCGATGAAATCAAGAAAAAATTGGGTGATGACCAACAAGGTTTCGCAATGGAACAAATGAAGTTGTTCAGAGAAGCAGGCGTAAACCCATTGGGTGGCTGTATCCCAGCATTATTACAAATTCCAATCTTCTTTGCGTTGTATAGTTTCTTTAATTCTGCTATTTCCTTAAGAGGGCAATCCTTTTTATGGAGTCATGATTTATCTAGTTATGATTCAATTTTTACTTTACCATTTACCGTTCCATTGGGCTTTGGTAATCATATTAGTTTGTTTACCTTATTGGCGGTATTTACAAGTTTCTTGATGTCGATTTACAATATGGCAATGACACCTACGCAGGACAATCCTGCGTTAAAGTACATGCCTTATATATTCCCATTCATGTTACTTTTCATTTTTAATGGCTTGCCTTCTGCCTTGACTTGGTATTACACAGTATCGAACGTCATTACCTTATTAATGCAATTAGTGATTCAAAAAGTAATTATTAATCATGATAAAATTTTGGCAGATATTGATGTGAAAAGAAAAACGCCAAAGAAAAAAAGTAATTGGCAAAGCAAATACGAGCAAATGGTAGATGCCCAAAAAAAGGTACAAACCTTAAAGGACAAGACTAAAAAATAACTTTTCCGTAAAAGAGACCTACCTACCGGAGGGTCTCTTTTTTTATATCAGTAAATGAACTTCAAACATATCCTCCTTATTGTGTGCGTTTTATTTGTAAGCGCCTTTGCGCATGCACAAGCCAAAGTGTTAGGGGAGTGTACGATTCAGTTTAATATTCAACAACAACAAAAAAATGAATGGGTAGCTATTGGTTCAAAAAAAGTTTGGATCAAAGGGAACCAGTGTAAAACAATTTTAGCAACACCGCAGTTGGTCCAAACTTTAATTTTTAATATTCAACAGGAAAAAGCAATTGTTACAAAGGAGGTAGGTAATAATAAATATTTACAAGAAATCATTTATCCGCCTGCGACCTTGGCCACTTTAATTTCAATGAAGGAGGTCACAGGGGATACGCTCACCCTACTTGGGTATCATTGCAAAAAAGTGAAGCTTGAATTGAGTGATGGGGTTGTTTATGAAGTTTATTATACACCCGACTTAATACCGTCAGTGACTACATTTGAATTTGCATTTAAGGAGGTTCAAGGCTTAGTTTTAGGCTATAGTATTATCAATAAAAATGACCCTGTTATTAAATATATGGTGACCCTATTGGATCTAAGTCCAATTACATTGAATCAATTTCAAATTAATAAATCGGAATTTCAAATACTTGATTAAGGAAGGTCAGCATAATAGAGTAATTAAATCGAATTGAAAAATTAAGCCAAGCGTTTATTAAGGTAATAATTTTGTGCTAATAAGGGTGCACTGCTAATTCTGAATGCTAATGTAAAATACAAATAATGGATAGGAAGGTTGCACTACTAATGCTGAATGCTAAGATTGAATACTAAGGCTGTATACGGTTAGGTGCTTTGAATCTAGGCAAGATAACTTTATAACGATAAGGAATTACGTAAGAAATATTTCCTTTATTATATTTTAAATAAGCCGCATTGTTGCTATTGCTTATGGTGCTGAGTCCTTTAAATTCTAAACTTGATTTTAAAGTATAAAAGCTCGCTGTTTTGCGTGCCATACTTCCTAAGTTTTTTAAAGAATACTTTTCTTCTACTTTTTTTGATTCTAAAGTAGTGGTGATTACGGTACTCGCATAAGTGCTACCTGAAATAACCAAACTGGTTATCATACAAGTCACTAATAATAGGTGTTTAAGTATACGCATTCGTCTACGAAGGTAGTATTTTTTGAACTTCATAATAAAAAATATTTTTAACCTTTATTTAGGGGCTATGTGAACAATAATTTATTGATTATTAAGGGGTTGTTTGTATATTTATTTGAGCAGTGATTGATTGGTCCATAATATTTTAAAACATTGATAATCAACACCTTACTAACCTGTAAATAATCATTATTATGTTTAATCCACACGAAGAAGAGGAGGAAGCTAGGGATATTCAGGAGTTAATGCAACGTTACCAAAATTTAATATTGGGGAGGGCCAATGCCTACATCGAAGAGGATGACTTTGAAAAGATAATTGAACATTTGGATGAGAAGAATGAAGTGGCTGAAGCCATTGAAGCGGCTAATTTAGCTTTAAACCAATATCCATTTTCTGCACTATTAATGATCAAAAAAGCGGACCTGCTTTTGGCGACCAGAAAGTATCAAGAGGCACTGACCTTATTAGATGCTGCTGCCTTGTATGATCACAAGGATATGAATTTGTATATTTTAAAAACAGATGCCTATATGGCACTGGAACAAACGGCAATGGCCATTGAATTATTACAAGAAGCTTTGCATTTATTTACTGGTCAAGAACGAACCGAACTTTTGTTAGAATTAGCCGATGTATATGACGATCACGAAGCATTTGATAAAGTATTTGATTGTTTGCAATTGGTATTAGAGGAAGATCCGAACAATGAAGAAGCATTATATAAGATTTGTTTTTGGACCGACTTTACAGGGCGCAATGAGGAAAGTATTCGACTACATCAAAAGTTGATTGACGAGCAACCCTACAATGCATTGGCTTGGTTTAATTTGGCCGCAGCTTATCAGGGTTTAAAATTACATGAGAAGGCAATTGATGCATATCAATTCGCCATTGTTATTGATGAAAAATTTGATTATGCTTATCGTAATATGGGCGACGCTTTTTTAAGATTGCGAAAATATAAGGAGGCCATTGAAGCGTTAGAAAAAGTATTAGAATTATCGCGCCCCGAGGATGTGATTTACGAGGCGATTGGTCATTGCCATCATCGTATGAAAAATTATGCGCAAGCAAGGTTCCATTACAAAAAGGCAGTGCATTTAAATGCAGAGGACAGTAGGTTGTATCAAAAAATTGCCATTACTTATATGCTAGAATCGCATTGGGAAATGGCCATCAAACAATTGGAGCATGCAATTCGAATTCATAAGCATATTAACGAGTATTATATTTTGATGGGGGAATGTTATATGAATATGGACCAACACAAGGAAGCTGCTTACTATTTTGGAACTGTGGTAAAAAATAAACCGAAGCAAATTGCAGGATGGGAGTATTTAATTAAATGTTTGATCGCCAGTGGACAATTTCAGTCAGCACTGGAGCAAACTGAGTTGGCCTATATATCCACCCAAGGAAAAATTTTATTTATCTATTATAGAAGTGCCATTTTGTTTATGATGAAAAAATCAGCCGATGGATTATTACAGTTAGAGATGGCCTTGTCTAAATCCACGAAATGGTTGAAAAAGTTGTTGAAATTTTATCCTGAAATTATTCAAGACAATAAAGTCACCGAGTTAATAGGTCAATATAAGAAAGCAAAAAATAGGTAACTAAAATTAGTTACCTTTACACCACAATATATTTTTTATACAATTATGAATTTTAATTTATCACAAATCCCCGAACGTACTATCCAGCCGCGCAAAAATGGTTTAACAATGGTCATGGATAAGGGTTTAAGTTATGGGGAGGCTGAAAATTTTTTAAGTGTGGGTTTGCCGCATACGGATATCATAAAATTAGGTTTTGGCACTTCCTTTGTTACGCCCAATCTTAGAAAAAAAATTGAATTGTATCAGTCACATAATTTACCTGTCTATTTTGGAGGTACCTTATTTGAAGCTTTTTTAATTCGTAATCAGTTGGATGATTATATCGCTATGTGCAAGGATTACAAAATTGATGTCATTGAAGTAAGTGATGGTTCTATTAATATTCCACACAGTGAAAAATGTGGGTATATAGAAAAAATCATGAAATTTGCAACCGTATATAGTGAAGTAGGAAGCAAGGATGCTGCACATATTATTCCACCGTACAAATGGATTGAATTAATGAGTGCTGAATTAAGTGCAGGCGCATCATATGTAATTGCGGAAGCCAGAGAGGCTGGCAATGTTGGAATTTATAGGGGCAGTGGGGAAGTGCGTGAAGGATTGGTACAAGAAATATTAACTAAAATTCCAGCAGAGAAAATATTATGGGAAGCGCCTCAAAAAGCACAACAATTATATTTTCTTGAGCTCATTGGCTGTAATGTGAATTTGGGCAATATTGCACCTAGCGAAGTGATTCCGTTGGAAGCAATGCGGATTGGATTAAGAGGGGATACTTTTGATTTATATTTAAATAAATAACCTTGCGACAATTTGGATTAATTGGATACCCTTTATCGCATTCTTTTTCACAAGGTTATTTTACTGAAAAATTCCTGCATGAAAATGAAAATGGTTTGCAGTACACCAATTTCTCCATTGCATCTATTAACGACTTTAATGATCTTTGGGCTAAGGAAGTAAATTTACAAGGGCTCAATGTAACCATCCCTTATAAGAAACTAGTTATTCCTTTTTTACATCACGCTTCAACTGTGGTCAAAAAAATAAACGCCTGTAATTGTATCCGAAAATACAATCATGAGTTGTACGGTTATAATACCGATGTCATTGGTTTTGAAAAATCATTAGCGCCTTTCCTACAACCCCAGCATACCCATGCGTTAATACTTGGAACAGGCGGCGCCGCTGTTGCGGTGGAATGGGTTTTGCAAAAATTAAATATCAACTATTTATTGGTGTCACGTGCAAATGCAATTCCAGATTCATCTGACGCGGACAATGTTATTTCCTATGATGCATTAACCACTGACCTTATAAGTCAATACACTTTAATCATTAATACGAGCCCGTTAGGTATGTATCCCAATGTGGATCAATTGCCCAGCTTGCCTTATGAAGCAATCACTGCGCAACATCATTTATATGATTTAATTTATAATCCTGCCGAAACTTTATTTATGAAAAAAGGATTGGCGCAGGGTGCGACTGTGCAAAATGGCTTAAATATGTTGCATATACAAGCAGAGGAAAGTTGGCGGATTTGGAATACCCCTACACCCTTGATGGAAAACGAAAATTAGTTTAACTAATGGATGTTTTGTAAAAAAGTAAAAAGTTGGGTGACCGCTTTTTGTCGGTGACTAAATGTGTTTTTTTCCTCCATCGTCATGGTGGCAAAACTTTTACTTGCACCTTCGGGAATAAAAATGGGATCATATCCAAAACCAGCTGTACCAGAATTTTGCTCGGCAATATGCCCGCGACAAATCCCTTCAAAATAATATTCCTTTTCTTCCCAAATTAAACAAATCACGGTTCTGAATTGGGCAGTTCTATTTTCAATATTTTTCAAATTGGATAATACTTTTTCAATGTTGGCATTAAAATTTCTATCGGCACCCGCATATCTTGCACTATGCACACCAGGGGCACCGTTTAGTGCATCAATTTCTAGTCCAGTATCTTCACTAAAGCAATTTTGTTTTGTAATTTCGAAAATTGTTGTTGCTTTTGTATTTGCATTTTCCTGTAAAGTGTCATAGGGTTCAGGAATGTCAATATTTATCCCAGCCTGTTGTAATGTGAGTACATTGATATCCTTTGGGAGTAAGGATTGTATCTCAGCAACCTTATGCTCATTATTTGTTGCAAAAATTAATGTAGTCATTTGTTACAGTTGAAAAAGGGATTTAAGTATCGCCCATAGTTTTCCCTTTTCTAATTTTGCCGATTGATCTCCACCTTGCATTAATGATAAGGAATTACTAAATAATAAATAAGTATCTCCCAATTGAATGGACTTGTATAAAGTGGTAGGAAGTTTAATTTTTAATATTGTACTACTTACATCAAATATCATCACCAATTTCGATGGTAATACATTTAGTATTTCGTGTAAACTTAATTTTTGTTGGGCCACATTGATTAAAGCGATATCTGCTAAAGTTAATTTGCAGGCGCTTAAAATGGACGACAACAAAGTCAAATCGTTTTCATTTAAATAAACGGCTAATTCATCTTTCACAATTATGGTCACTTGTTTTAAATGTTCGCCTAAATATTTGATTTGACCTAACTCATTAATGGGACGAATCGTTGCATTATTGCTGGTATCCTTGTTTGCTTCAATTTGAACATGCATGGTTGCCGAAGGAGCAGCTATAGTAGTTGCTTGCGCGTCCATACTTGCTGCTGGCACATCCATTGTAGCTGTTGCTGCAGCAACTTTATTGCTAGATGTTTGCGCAATGGGTGAAACCAAAGGATTGGGAATAATTTCTGCTTTTTTTTGCGCTAATTCAGGCAGGACCAAAGTATCTTTGTACAAAGAAACTAATACGGAATTAGGTAAGATGGTTTTTTCATTGCTCATTCGGTTGGAAAATTAATTGAATTGGGGCAAATGAAAAAATAACACTTGTAAGTTTTTGTTTTTTTCGTTTCTTTGTAATTCATTCTGTTAAAATACAACTACATGAGCGCGCAATCCATCCCTGTTATTGAAATCCCTGCAAAAGATTTAAATCATTTTGACCCCAATAATTTTTCCTTTGGTAAAAACTTTACCAATTATATGTTGGAGGCGGAATATAGTGATGGCGCGTGGAAAAATGCAGTCATTAAAAAGTTTCAACCCTTGTCCTTGGATCCATCCTCTGCGGCATTACATTATGGACAAACTATTTTTGAAGGTATCAAAGCTTTCAAAAACGAGCAAGGGGAAGTGGTAATTTTCAGACCGGATCAAAATTTTATTCGATTCAATACTTCTGCAGATAGAATGCAAATGCCTACGGTTCCCGATTGGTTATTTATGGATGGGATGAAACAATTGGTTGCGTTAGAAAAAGATTGGATTCCCAATATACCAGAAGCCTCCTTATATATTCGTCCATTCATGATTGCAACGGATCCTTTTTTAGGGGTGCGTCCTTCACTTACTTATAAGTTCATGATAATTTTAGGACCAAGTGGACCTTATTTTTCTGCCCCCATGAAAATTTTAATTGAAGAAAAATATACGCGTGCAACCCCTGGTGGTGTTGGATTTGCGAAGAATGGGGGAAATTATGGCGCAAGTTTATATCCTGTTGCATTAGCACAGGAAAAAGGATATGATCAAGTGTTATGGACCGATGCTATTGAACATAAATTTGTAGAAGAAGTGGGCATGATGAATGTGATGTTTGTCATTGATGGAAAAGTAATTACACCGAGTTTAGAAAGAGGTACCGTATTAAAAGGAGTAACGCGTAATAGTGCGATCATTTTATTAAGAGATATGGGTTATGAAGTGGAGGAAAGAAATTTAGCAGTAATAGAAATTGTGGAAGCCCACAAAAAAGGATTGTTGCAAGAAGTATTTGGGGTAGGAACTGCTGCAGTTGTTTCCTATATTTCAAAACTAGCACAGGCCGATTATGTGATGGATTTTGATATTGCAGCTTTAAAAGTAGCTCCTGCACTTAAAAAACAATTGAATGAGCTAAGGATGGGAAATATCCCTGACAGCCATGGTTGGCTTGCTAAATTGTAATTAAGGAACTGAAAATCAGGCTATTTTGAAAGGGCGATGGACTAATTTTGTACCTTTTTAGGCGATTTGGGGTCTTTTTTTAAAATTAGCAAATAAACATTTTGGTATTTGGTTAACGAACATTACCTTTGCCGTCCGAATTTTTTATAAACCGAAATTGAACAAAACAGCATAATAAATGCCTACCATTCAGCAATTAGTGAGAAAA
>SHWT01000010.1 GCA_009693715.1 Chitinophagaceae bacterium | reverse complement strand
CCGCTTAAATTACCATGAATATCTAAGGCAATCATACCAATCGTATCATGATTCCATTCACCGTTACTTAAACGATGCGGTGCCATTTTATTTGCATCCAATTGACTCATTGCATTTTTGCGTTCAATATTAATGACAGGTTTGTATTCAGATTTTTTTAACCAATTATTATATGAATTTTTAGCATCCTTTGATAATTCACCAGACTCCAACTTAAAACCTTGCTCAATGGCAAATTGTTGTGCGCCTTCACCCACCAACATTACATGTGGTGTTTTTTCCATCACGCGACGTGCCACTGATATTGGATGTTTGATGCGTTCTAAAAATGCCACACTACCACAATTAAATTCATGATCCATAATAGATGCATCTAAGGTTACATGACCATCTCTATCTGGATTGCCATTTAACCCAACACAGCAATTCATTTCATCTTCAGTAACCATTACACCTTTTTCAACTGCGTCAAGTGCTTTACCACCAGCACCTAGTATGGTCCAAGCGCCTACATTCGCAGCAATTCCTGCATCCCAAGTAGCAATGACAATTGGTTTTGTCACCAAATTTTTAGGAATAAAACCTGATAATGTGAAACTTGAAATTCCTGCGCCTCCTAAATTGATAAATTTGCGACGATCCATTATAAGCAGTGTTTATATTATTAAATAATCTAGTTCAAGGTACTAACAAACTGTTTATTTATGTAATTTTAATACAATAAATAATTATGCAACATTTATTTGATTTATATGGATGGAAAGTGAATGTGTATGATACGATACAACAAGGGCTCATTAATAGAACATATTCTGTTCAAACTAGGAAAGGTGAATTTATTCTACAATCCATCAATCATAATGTATTCAAAAATCCCAAAGCTACTGATGCAAATATCAATGCCATTGGCAGTTATATAAAACAAACCAACCCCGATTACTTATATACGCATTTGTTACCTACGCTTCAAGGAAATACACTCATTGAATGGGAGGGAGGTTATTATCGTGCATTTAATAAAATTGAAGGGTATGCTTTAAGTGTACTGGACAATAAAGTGCAAGTTGAAGAAGCTGCCAAACAGTTCGCTCAATTCACCTATGTATTAAAGGATTTTGATGCTAATAGTTTAACGGATACACTTGTACAGTTTCATGACTTAAATTTTAGGTACCTACAATTTACGGAAGCCATTCAACATGGGAATGCACATAGAATCGAGGAAAGTCAAAATGAGATCAAACTATTACTTTCATTAAAAAACTATGTAGAAACTTATAATAATTACATACATCATAAGGACGTAAAAAAGAGAGTTACACATCATGACACTAAAATCAGCAATGTGTTATTCAACAAGATAGACGGTCAGGAGCAGGCAATATGTGTGATTGACTTAGACACAACCATGTCCGGTTACTATATAAGCGATGTGGGCGATATGTGTCGCACTTGCTTATGTCCAGTGTCTGAGGAAGAGAGAGATTTGAATAAAATAAGGGTGGATGGAGAAAAGTGGCAAGCTTTAAAGTCTGGCTATTTAGACTATATGAAGGACGAGCTGTCCAATTACGAAATGGACCACTTCTTTTTTGGGGGGCAATTCTTGATATATATGCAAGCACTTCGCTTTTTGACAGATCATTTGAACAATGATAGTTATTATGGGGCATCCTATGAAGGCCAAAATTACCAGCGTACTTTAAACCAAATACGATTATTGGAAACCTACAACCAATTAGGATAAATTAAATAATTAAGTAACACATTATAAGCATTTATAAATGTGATACTTATATTATAAACTCATCCAATAGCTACACATTGCGCTACTCTAAGTTCCTGTTATACCTGTATAGCGTCTAGAACGATCTGTTCTGCCTATTTCTTTCTACATATAGTCATATTTGAGCTATATTAACGCTTATAATTAACATTATGTTAAATTGTATATAAGAACTTATCAGTCATTGATCCTATTTCTAAGCCTGTATCCATGAGATATGATAGTGCTTAAGTTGGTCTATAACTATAGAACGACCAAAATTAATGATCACCCACTATTTGTAAAAAGCCCCCATGATTTTTATCCTGGAGGCTTTTTAGTGTATTTCACTGATCATGTGTTTAACATGATGAAATTATTTATAAGGACCTATTGGTACTTATCGTGTAATGTATCGTAGAGGTTATATTTAGCGTCATATTCATCATACGCTTTTTGATCCTTTCCTCTTGATTTATCTCTTTTAAAACCATATAAAGTAGCCAAGAAATCAACTGATCTTGAGATTACATTCTTCTCAGGTTTGGTGAATTTATCTTGGTCTTTTAGATGATTGTATGCTTTTTCGATCCATTCAATGGCTGCATCAACTTTAGCTATAATTGGTTGCTCTAGCGCTACATTTAATTTTTTAACTGAATCAATGGAAGCTTTGAATTTAGCATCTTCTACTAATTTCTTTTTGGGATCTTTTGAAAGTGCTGGTCTATTGGTATTAAAGGATTGTAAGGCTCTGATGTTTTCAGCAACCTTATCGTCCAAGACAGAAAACTGATTGTAATAACTAATTCCAGCATTGAATGCTGCTGCAAAGTTTTTAGCATTCATTGAAAATGCTTTTTTATAAGCATCTTGCGCATTTAGTAAATAGGAATTTGATAGTTCTAAACTTATACCATCCATTGATTTTCCAGCCATAAACATATCACCAAACATTTGACAAGCAAATTCAGTGATTGACCCATCTGCAATCATCTCATTATAAGATGCAATTTTTTCATCAATACTGTAATGTTTGTCAATATAGTCTGTTTTATATTCGAACCAATTTTCAGCTGGATAAGCTGCTTGGGTTATTTTATAATAACTGTCAAAACCTGCTTTGTCTTTTGTATCTATGTAGTAAACTAATACATATCGGTAAGCATCAATTAACTCAGTTGAATTTATTTTAGCATCAATTAATCTTTTATAATAAGCTGCACATATTTCTTTATTTCCAGCATTTTGATGTGCATAACCAGCATACATTAATGATGTTGTATCAAATTTTTGTTTAGCATTAGCCCAGCCTCTTGAAAAAATTAAATCGCTCAATTTTACTGCTTCATCAAAATGTTCCGCTGATTTTTTCCACTCTTTACTACTAAAACCTGCTACCCCATCTTTAAAAGCTTTAAAATAAATAGTAAAAAATGGATCTTGCCCATATTCTTTTGCTACCTTATAGCTGGTATCCATTTTCATGTATTCCTCAATAGTAGAACGCATGATAGAGAAGGCAGTTGGATATTTTTTTGACAATGTACTATCTTTTGATAAGCCATCGTAAATAACTGCTTTCAAATAAACACCTTCTGTTGTTGTTGCTAGTGTCGCTTTTTTTGCCACTACTTTTTCATACTCTTCTTTTGCAGCCTCAAACTTTTTTAATATTAATATGCCTTGAACTTTTTTAAAGTCTTGTGCGTAGGTCATTTGTGTAAATGTCACTAAGCATAACAATCCGATAATTTTTTTCATGATTTTTTGTTTTGTTAGGTGTTATGTTATTTTTAACACTAATGAATTATAAGGTTATTTTTAAATTATATTAATTAGCTCAATTAGTTTTCTGGTGTTTCGTCTTCGGCTTTATCTAATGTATCATTCAAACTATCATCCGGATTACTTTCTGCATCGGGACCCACTATGTTAGCACTTGCTGCATTAACATCACCCGTTGCTTCTGCGCCTTCTGCTATTTCTAAATCAGGTACATCCTGTTCTTCAATTTTTGAAGTAGCTGCAATTTCATCACCCTCATCCAAACGGATTAATTTAACACCCTGTGTTGCCCTACCCGCTTCTCTAATATCAGTAATACTGGTTCTGATGGTTACCCCTGATTTACAAGTGATGATTAAATCTTCTTTCTCAAGTACATCCATTAATCCAACCAAGCTTCCTGTTTTTTCAGTAACATTAATTGTTTTAACCCCTTTACCGCCTCGGTTGGTAATACGGTAGTCGTCAATAGCAGTACGTTTACCATAACCCTGCTGGCTTACCACTAAGATGGTACGGTTTTTATCTTCTCTATTTACACAAACCAATCCAACCACTTCATCGGTATCATTGTCTACTTCAATACCAGCAACACCAATCGCACCACGACCAGTTGGACGAACTTTTTCCTCAGGGAATCGAATGGCTCTACCTGATTTAACCGCCATCATAATTTCATTATTACCATCTGTTAAACGTGCTGCTAATAATTCATCCCCTTCGTTAATGGTAATTGCATTCACCCCACTTATTCTTGGACGACTAAATTCTTCAAGGCAAGTTTTCTTGATGATACCACGCTTCGTACATAAAACGATGTAGTGATTACTTACATAATCTTTGTCGTCTAACTTACGAACTTCAATAATGGCTTTTACCTTGTCGTCCTGCGGTATTTGAATTAGATTTTGAACTGCACGTCCCTTGCTTGTTTTTTCACCTTCTGGTATTTCATATACTCTTAACCAGAAACATCTTCCTTTTTCAGTAAAGAAAAGCATGGTGTCGTGGGTAGATGCAATAAATAAATGCTCTACATAATCCTCCTCTCTTGTTTTAGATCCAATCGCTCCACGACCACCTCTTTTTTGTTGGCGATATTCTGAAACTGAGGTACGCTTGATATATCCTAAATGAGATATGGTGATAACCACATCTTCTTCTTCAATTAAATCTTCCAATTTCATTTCATCCGCTAAGTATTGAATTTCAGATTTACGTTCGTCACCGAATTTCTCTTTCACTTCTAATAATTCAGTTTTGATTAATTCAAAACGTAAAAACTCACTGCCTAATAATTCTTTTAAAGAAGCAATCAATTTCATCAACTGATCAAATTCTTCTTTAATTTTCTCGCGCTCCATACCTGTTAAGCGTTGTAATCTTAATTCTAAGATTGCTTTGGCTTGTACTTCTGAAATACCCCAGCCTGCAGTCATTAAAGCTTCTTTTGCAGCTTCAGGATTAGCAGAGCTACGAATTAAACGAATTACTTCATCTAAATGATCTAAGGCTATTAAATAACCTTCTAAAATATGTGCACGATCTTCGGCTTTCTTTAATTCAAATTTAGCACGACGAATCACCACTTCCATTCTAAAATCAACAAACTCACTGATTAGATGTCTAAGGTTTAAAATTTTAGGACGGCCTTTACTTAAAGCAACATTATTAATACCATAACTTGTTTGGAGTTCGGTAAATTTAAATAATTGATTAATGATCACTTGCGCAACTGCATCCTTACGTAATTCAATGACGATACGGGTACCTTCCCGCTTATTACTTTCATTGTTCACATGGGTAATACCATCAATTGTTTTATCTACCACCAATTGACCAATACGATCCGTTAAATTATCACGATTTACTTGGTAAGGGATTTCATTGATAACGATTAATTCGCGACCATTAGGTTTGGTTTCAATATTGCATTTACCTCTCACCACCACACGACCTCTACCGGTCATTAATCCCTGTTTAACCCCTTCCATGCCATATATGATACCTCCAGTTGGAAAATCAGGTGCTTTCACAAACTGAATTAACTCCTCAACAGTAATATCTCTATTTCCAATAAAGGCAATACAACCATCCACGACTTCATTTAAATTATGTGGCAGCATATTCGTTGCCATACCTACTGCAATACCAGAAGATCCATTCACTAAAAGTTGTGGAATACGTGTAGGTAGTACAGAGGGTTCTTGTAAACTATCATCAAAGTTTGATTGGAAGTCAACTGTGTCTTTTTCAAGATCGTCCAACATGGCTTCTGAAATACGTTGTAAACGTGCTTCCGTATAACGCATTGCTGCTGGCGGATCTCCATCTTGGTTACCAAAGTTACCTTGACCATCCACTAACTTATAACGCATGGTCCATTCCTGTGCCATACGCACCAAAGTATCATAAATGGCTGTATCACCATGTGGGTGAAACTTACCCATCACCTCACCTACAATACGCGCTGATTTTTTATACGCCTTGTTGCTGTTGTTACCAAGCTCATGCATCGCAAATAAAACCCTGCGGTGCACTGGCTTAAATCCATCACGAACATCAGGTAATGCCCTACCAACAATCACTGACATAGAGTAATCTATGTAAGAAGTTTTCATTTGTTCCTCAATATTGACCCTTATAACGCGATCACTATCTTGTGTGGCTTCTAGTCCTAAATTATCTTCCATATTATTTATCTTTCGTTACATCAAAAAATGGGGATTAAATACGCCACAATGATGTACTACGAAGATAACTTTTTGAGGCCTTTTTTCTTTAAATTTTGGGGTCTATTTTTGGCTCATTTATCCACAGTTGTGGGTAATAATTAAAGGCTAAAAAGGGGCTAAAATTAGCGAATGAAGTAACGTTAAATTTAGTCCTAAACAACCGGGCTCATATCCCATTCATAATCTAATTGGCGCTTGTCTAAATTGGCTGCAATTACTTTAATCATGATCTTATCACCCATATTAAATTTACGCCCAGATCTTAACCCCACAAGGGCATAATCAGATTCAAGGTGCCTGAAATCATCATATTTTGATAAGGTGGTGATACTCACCAAACCCTCACATTTATGGGCAACGGTTTCCACCCAAAATCCAAAACTGGATACCCCACTAATCACCCCTTCAAAACTTTGTCCTACATAGGAACGCATGAATTCAACTTGTTTGTATTTATTAGATGCTCTTTCTGCTTCCATCGCTGCACGTTCTCTTTCACTACACTGAACACATTTCTCCTCTAAATTTTCATCATTCATGGGGTGACCTTGGATCACGGATTCCACAATTCTATGCACTAAAATATCTGGATAACGACGAATAGGTGAAGTAAAATGGCAATAGTTTTCAAATCCTAATCCATAATGCCCAATATTTTTGGAAGTATACACGGCTTTAGCCATAGTGCGAATACCCAATTGTTCCATTACATGTTGTTCCGGTTTTCCCTTAGCCGCTTGCATGAGTTCGTTAAAACTATGTGCGATATGTTCTGGTGTATCAATACTGAAAGCATAGCCATGCTTTTTTGCAAAAATTACAAAAGGTGCTAGTTTTTGTTCATTTGGTTGGTCATGGATACGGAATGGAAAAGGCAATGGTTCCTTTTTAATTTTAATCTTACCCATTTTTTCAGCAATGAGTTGATTTGCTTTTAACATTAATTCCTCAATAAGCTGATGAGATTCCTTGCTTTCTTTTACAGTAATACCAATGGGTTTTCCATTTTCATCTAAACTAAATCGCACTTCCTGTGATGAAAAGTTAATTGCACCATGATCAAAACGTTCTTGTCTTAATTTTTGTGTAAATTCTAATAACCATAAAATTTCATTCACGGGATCATTGGATGGATCGCCCCCTTTTGAATCAATAATTTCCTGCACCTGCTCATAAGAAAATCGACGATCAGAATATATAATGGTTTTACCAAACCAGGTTTGCACAATTGCACCTGTTGGATTCACTTCAAATGTGGCTGAAAAAGTTAATTTTTCTTCATGAGGACGTAAGGAACATAATTCATTAGAGATACGTTCTGGTAACATCGGATATACCCTATCTGGTAAATACACCGATGTAGCGCGTTCAAAGGCTTCATTATCGACCGCAGTGCCTGGTTGTACAAAATGACTTACATCTGCAATATGCACGCCAATTTCAATGTTTTTATTAGGTAAAACTTGATAGGAAATGGCATCATCAAAATCTTTGGCGTCCACTGGATCAATGGTAAAAGTTAACACCTTTCTATAATCCTTTCTTTTGGCAATTTCTGCTTCCGATATTTTATCAGATAGTGATCTTGCAAATGCCAAGGTTTCAGCACTAAATTCTAATGAAAATCCTGCTTCAGCAACAATTGATTTCATTGCCAAATCATTTTCTTGCTCAGGAGTAAATATATTTAATACTTCTCCTTCCGGTTTGCGACTTGACTTGTCCCAATTGGTAAGCTTCACCATCACACGATCCTTATCCTTTGCCCCATGTAAATATTTAATTGGAATATAAATATCCGGCATTGGATGTATACTGTTCGGTATAAAAAAGGCATGCTTATTGGTTACCTGCATCGTTCCTGAAAAGGAAACTTGTTTTCGTTTTAATACTTCTAATACCTTCCCCTCTTTTTTGCCTGTACCTTGTCTGATTTTTGTAATTTTTACCTGCACTTGATCTCCTTTTAAAGCAGTATTAAAATCAGTTGGAAAAACGAGTATATCATTTTCTAAACCGGATACCATGACAAAGCCCATACCCGATTTTGCAATATCTAAAGTGCCTGTATAACTCGTGGTAATATTTGTATTTTTTGTGGTGGGTTTCCCCTTTCTTGTTGTTTTTTTCTTAGTTCCCATTGTTGTTTTTATAAAATTGTGCAACATTATTTATAACCAGCGCATCAAACTTACCCTGTTCCCCAAATAAAAATTGAGGTTTAATGGGTAAAACATATAATGGAATGTCGTTAAGTTCTTCAGTATATTTTATCAGTCGTACTGCATCTTTCTCGGTGGTTAAAATTAATTTGCTCTTTGAATTAATTTGATTGAATTTTTGTTTGATCTCATTTAAATCCTCTATGGAGAAAATATGATGATCGCTATAGCTTATTTGATAGTAGGTATGTGTGTTTTCGTGAATATAATTTTTTAAAGGGAGTGGATTCGCAATACCACAAACCAGTAGTACTTCGTCCCGCATGGTTAATACCCATTGATCTGATGGATTATAAATATGGTAGGGCGTTTCATAGGTGATGGTCGTAAAAAATACATGTTGCGGTGGTTCTGGATTTAACTTTTCAATGATCTCTTCTTTTTCATTGATAGATAAATTTGAAGGGCATTTCGTGACAATAATAATATTTGCTCTTTTTGCCGACTTTCGTTCGTCTCTTAAATCGCCCGTTGGAATAAAAAAATCATCGCAATACAGGTTATCGTACTCGGTCAACAAAATATTATAATCAGCGACTATTTCTCTGTGTTGAAATGCATCATCTAAAATAATTAGTTGCAAGTCAGGTACATCTTGAATTAATTGCGGAATGGCTTCAATGCGTCTTTCTCCAACTGCTACGGCTACATTCGGATATTTGATATGAAACTGCATGGGTTCGTCCCCAATTTCAAGTGCGGAAGTAAATTGATTCGCTAAAGCATATCCCTCCGTTTTTCTTTTATACCCCCTACTCAAAGTAGCTAATTTATAGTCATCAGATAAAATAGATAAAAGATATTCAACCATGGGTGATTTACCAGTTCCTCCTAATGATAAATTACCTACACAGATCATGGGCACATTAAATTGTACTGACTTTAAATAGTGTTTAAAATAAAGCCAATTACGCAATGCAACAATCCAACCATATACAATTGCAAAAGGTAAAAGTAAAACTCTAAAAGATTTTAAAAAGAGGTTATTTAAATTCATAACTATTCCAAGGCGTAATACAATGGGTTAAAGGTACGTCAAATTCATGGGTATCTTGAATATTTGGTATCGGCTCAAAGTACGAAATACCGATACGCTGATAGGGATGTTGGCAAGTAGAAAAATATTTGTCATAATACCCTTTCCCAAATCCTAGTCGATGCCCCATTAAATCAAAACCCAATAATGGCACTAAGAAACAATCTATCTGATGACTTGGAATCAATTTGTTTTGATTAGGTTCATAGATGCCCATTGCATTCAAAACAAGTTCATCGGTAGCTTCATAAAAATGCATCGTTCCCAAAGTTTTATCCATTACAGGATAAGCAATCATTAAATCAGTTATAAACTGCTGAATATAGCTGGTTAATAAAATGGTATTTGGTTCATTGTGCTTTTCCATTGGGTAAAAACTTCCAATGCTATGTATGTTTGAAAAGTCAAATTTTTGAAATTGTATTAATAACAAATCATCCCATTTGATACATTCCGTTTGGGATAAATTTTGACGTTTTTGTAATAAGGATTTTCTTGCTTCGTCTTTAAACATAGTATAATTTACGAAAATTTATTGAATGTCATACACAAGTAAAAAAACTAAAAATAGTGGTGCCGTAATTTCTTTGGAAACTATATCCTGCAAACTGGGTATAGTCATTGCGCGGGGTATGTTCTAAAATAAAATAACCATCAGGTGCAATTAGCTTTTGTTCCACAATCATTTTAGGTAATTCGTCAATCGTATTCAAGGCATAAGGGGGGCCAGCAAAGATGATATCATAGGTTTGTTTACAAGAAGTTAAAAACTGAAAAACATCCATCCTATTTAATTGTACATTTTCTATTTTCAATAAATCCACATTCTTTTTTATAAAATCCAACATGATTGGATCTTTCTCAACAATGGTTAATTCAGCCGCCCCTCTTGAAGCAAGTTCATAACTGATACAACCAGTGCCGCCAAATAAATCAAGTGTTTTTATTCCATCTAATTGAATCCTGTTTTGCAATATATTAAACAAACCTTCCTTCGCAATATCAGTAGTGGGTCTGGTATTTGGCATGTTTTGGGGAGGATGAATGCGTCGTCCACCATATTGTCCTGCGATAATTCTCATTAAAATATAAAATAAGGTGCGTAAGTGTGATGCGGGAATTCCTTGTTTAAATTAATCCCAATACCTTCTGAAGGAGCCATCAATATGGTGGTATCCGCAAAATATCTTTGCAATGTTTTAATCCAGTTCAACTGCTCCGCATCAAAACCGGCAATGGTTAATGAAAAAGTATTGGGAACAATACCTGCATTGGTACAGGTATTTAAAAGTGTATACGTATTTTGATCATCGCCCCCTATTTTAAAATGGTTAATTAATTTTAGTTGTCCATCTTGATGAATAACCATACAAAAATTATTATTAAACATAGTTACCTTAACCCCATCCTTAGGATGATGCAAAAGATATTCGGTATAATGATGCCATTTGCCTGTAGGAAAAGATCGCGTAAGCAAAGTATTTAAATAATCGGGGACTGAATACACCAACATTTTATCATTCGCTAATGGTGTTAATTGCACTTCCTCTTCTGTAGAAACTTCATATAATAAGAAAAGTTCATTTTTATACAATAGCTGATCCTCGATCGTGTATTTTTTTGTAACTGTATAACTACTGTTATTCATCACAAAATAAATATTACTATAAGTATTTTGAATCAATTTTGAATTATTCTGTAAATAGGCCACTAATTGATTCCATCCAATATTTTCAGGATCGTTGACAAAATATTCAAAACATTGGTAGGTATTTGAAACATGATTCTTTACTGAAAATGCAATAGCAGATTCATCCACAACAAGGTATAAATCCTCCACCTTATTATTAGCCGTGCTTTCCAATGCCCCGTAAATACCAATTTTTTTCTTTGCCATACTATAATTCTTATGCAATATTATAAAAAAAGGGTCAGTTCATTGTAAAAACTAATTGTAGATTTGCCGATATGAGCGGCACCAATAGCAATACATCCTTACAGTTAACAGTTTCCAGTAAACAGATACTGGCCATTTCCTTACCCATTGCTTTAGCCATTATGGTTCCGCAGGTTAATTTTGTCATTAATAATATTTTCTTAGGTGCTTTAAGTTCCGAAGCCCTGGCCATTGGCGGCATTACAGGCGTATTTTACTTGATTTTTGGGGTTATGGGACAAGGATTGAATAATGGACTTCAAGCGCTTATTTCCCGTCGCGCAGGTGAAAATCGCGTAGATGAAATTGGTGTATTATTTAACCAAGGCGTTATTATCTCAATATTATTATCGGTCATTGCAATCGCATTTACTTATTTTATAGCACCTAGTATTTTTCATAGCGTTTTACATGATAGCGACAGAGCCAATAATGTTATTGAATTTTTAAAAATCAGAATTTGGGGTATCCCCTTTTTGTTTATTTATCAAATGCGTAATGCTTTATTAGTAGGAACGAATCAGAGTAAATTTTTAATTATTGGAACGGCTACTGAGGCATTATTCAATATATTTTTTGATTACAGTTTTATATTTGGTCATTTTGGATTTACCGCGATGGGTTTGAATGGTGCGGCATATGCATCCATTATTTCGGAAGTGATGGGCCTGTTCGTCATCTATTTGGTGATACATTATCAAAAGATTGGTGCAAGGTTTGAGTTATTTAAAAACTTTGAAATCAAATGGGATTATATCAAACTCATTTTAGTACAATCCTCCCCTATTATGATGCAATACATGATCAGCATCATTAGTTGGGAAATATTTTATATTTTAATTGAACACCGAGGGGAACAATCCTTAGCAGTTTCCAATTCGATGCGAAATATATTTGGATTTTTTGGCAGCTTTACTTGGGCTTTTGCAGCTACTTCCAATACCATGGTGAGTAATATTATTGGTCAAAATATGCAGGACAAAGTAATTCCATTAATCAATAAAATTGCTAAATGGAGTTTTGGATTTGCTTTATGCGTTTGTATTATATTAAATGTATTTGCGCATCAATTTTTATCTATCTATGGACAAGGGGAAGATTTTATGCAGGAAGGCATACCTGTGCTAAGAGTGGTTTCCATTGCCTTGTTACTGATGTCTATTGCCACTATTTGGTTAAACGGAGTTACGGGTACAGGCCAATCAAAAATTAATTTAGCTATTGAATTTGTAGCCATTATTATTTATTTAATCTACGCCTATTTAACCATCGAATATTACCAATTCCCGATCACGATTGGCTGGATGTGTGAAATTATTTATTGGTTAACCTTATTAATACCTTCCTACCTATATATTAAATCGGATCGTTGGAAGGACAAAAAGATATAGCGCCATTGTATGGAGCATTATTAAAGAGCGTAAATAAAAAGGTAAGGAAAATTAATTTCTAGATTTTTCAATTTTAACGGACACATTTCCTTCAAATGAAGGAATGGGCAAATGCAGTTTGGTGATTTTTACAAATACCGTATTTGCTAAAGGTTGTGAAAATAGAATATCATCCGCTATTTTACCCACTAAAGTTTCTAATAAGGGGGTTGGGATTCCCATGCACTTTTTTACAATCGCATATACATTTACATAATCAATGGTTTGATCCAATTGGTCTATCAACCCTTGTTTGGGATTGAAAACCATATCAATTTCAACAGCATAATTATTACCTAATTTTTTCTCTTCAGGATATAAACCATGGTAGCCAACAAATAATAATTTGTTCAAACTAATGCGTATGGTTTGATTGGTTGACATGAATTAATTTTTAGTGCCCATTTGCAGTTAAATATCTTTCTGCATCTAAGGCAGCCATACATCCACTTCCAGCAGCTGTAACCGCTTGACGGTAGTTTTTATCTTGCACATCTCCTGAAGCAAATACACCTGGAACATTTGTTTTAGTGGTACCTGGTTCTGTTAATATGTAACCAGTTTCATCTGTATGAATGAACTCAGAAAAAATACTACTATTCGGGTTGTGACCAATGGCAACAAAAAAGGCACTTACTGGAATTTCTTGTAAAGTATTGGTCTTTGTATTTTTGATTCTAACTGCTTGCACAGTTTTTTCTCCTAAAATTTCATCCGTTTCGCAATTGAAATACATTTTAATATTCGGTGTATTTAAAACGCGATCCTGCATTACTTTACTTGCGCGCATTTGATCTTTACGAACAATCATGTGCACTGTGGTACACATTTTAGATAAATAAAGCGCTTCTTCAGCAGCGGTATCCCCTGCACCAACAATCGCTACTTCCTTTCCTTTAAAAAAGAAGCCATCACATACGGCACAAGCACTTACCCCAAAACCATTAAATTTCTCTTCACTAGGAATACCTAACCATTTTGCACTAGCACCCGTTGATATAATCACAGCATCCGCTTCAATGATCTTTTCATCATCAATCCATACCTTTTTAACATCCCCACTAAAATCAACTTTAGTCGCAAGGCCATATCGAATATCCGTACCCATACGAGCCGCTTGTTTTTCAAAGTTCACCATCATATCTGGGCCTTGAATACCATCTGGAAATCCAGGATAATTCTCCACATCCGTAGTAATAGTTAATTGACCACCTGGTTGAATACCTTGGTATAACAAAGGTTTCATATTAGCCCTGGCAGCATAAATAGCTGCAGTATAACCTGCGGGGCCTGAACCTATAATTAAAATGCTTACTTTTTCTGTTTCCATAACTTCTTTATTTCTAATTCAAAATTCTATACAAAAAACTAAATTCTATGTTATCAAATTATTTATCTGCAAAATCCAACCTAAAAAAAAGCCCCGTCTAATCCTGAGATTGAAGGGGCTTGATAATATTTTAAACTACTAGCCCAAATAAGCTTTAAGTGCATTACTGTATCTCGCCTTCTGCAAACGTTTTATAGCACGCTCCTTAATTTGTCTTATCCTTTCCTTCGTTAAATCGTATTTGATGCCTATTTGTTCAATCGTAACCCCATTTTCTCCATCTAAACCAAAATATGCATTAACGATCTCTGCCTCTCTAGGACTCAATGACTTAAGTACACGACGAATTTCTTCTCTTAAAGAATCTTTCATCACATCCATGTCTGTCTCATCACCGCCTTTTAATAAATCACCCATGGCAACATCCTCTGCTTCATGCACTGGTGCATCTAATGAAGTGTGACGTGTATTTGATTGAAATATATTATTGATCTCCGTTTCAGACATTTCCAAAATTCCTGCCAATTCCTCAGTGGAAGGCTCACGCTCATGTTCTTGTTCAAAAGCCATATACGCTTTATTGGCCTTGTTATAGGTACCAATTTTGTTTTGAGGCAAACGAACCAAACGACCCTGCTCAGCCAAAGCTTGCAGAATTGATTGACGAATCCACCAAACCGCATAAGAAATGAATTTAAAACCTTTGGTTTCATCGAAACGTTGTGCAGCTTTAATTAAACCTAAATTCCCTTCATTGATTAAATCAGATAAAGACAAACCTTGGTGTTGGTATTGTTTCGCAACCGATACAACGAAACGAAGGTTGGCTTGTACTAATTTGTCCAATGCACGCTGATCACCCATTTTAATGCGCTGCGCTAAAGTGGTTTCTTCCTCAGGATTAATCATAGAGATTTTAGAAATCTCTTGTAAATACTTCTCAACCGCTTGCGAATCTCTGTTGGTAATCTGTGTTGCAATTTTAAGCTGCCTCATGCAAAGAATTTATTTAAATGTATAACGATGTAAAGGTCAAAAAAGTTGTGTCTAACGATAAGTAAAATAGGTAATTTTACCAAATGTTAGTCGGCAAAGGTACAATTTTGAGACTAATTTAGCAAATATTGATTGTAAAGCATTTATGCACACATTTTCCCGTTAAAATGTCCCCAAAAGGGTAAATTTTTGAGAATAATACCTTTCTGAGAATTATCTTCGTTGTATGATTGATTTTAGATCTGACACCGTTACCCTTCCTACCCCCGAAATGTTAGCTTATATGCATCAGGCACCTGTTGGCGATGATGTATTTGGTGAGGATCCTAGTATCAACGCTTTAGAAGCTAAGTCCGCAAGCCTATTTGGTATGGAAGCAGGCTTGTTTTGTCCTAGTGGCACTATGACCAATCAATTGGCAATTAAAACGCATACCCAAGCAGGTGATGAAGTGATTTGTGAGGAATTATCCCATGTATACCAATATGAAGGCGGTGGCATTGCCTCCAACTCCGGTTGTTCCGTTAAATTGTTACAAGGCAACCGAGGCCGAATTACAGCAAGTCAGGTTTTAGCCGCCATCAATCCGGAGGATGTGCACAAACCCATTTCAAGATTAATTAGCTTGGAAAATACTTGTAACCGAGGCGGAGGTGCTTGTTATGATTTTAAGGAATTAGTAGATATACAAAAACTTGCAAAAACGCATCATTTGGCATTACACCTGGATGGCGCAAGAATATTTAATGCCATTGTACATAAAAAGGAAGACCCAAAACAATATGGTCAATTATTTGATTCCATCTCCATTTGTTTGAGTAAGGGATTAGGGGCACCCGTTGGAAGTGTATTGGTTGGCAATGCGGCCTTTATTAAAAAAGCAAGAAGATGGCGTAAAGTATTTGGTGGCGGTATGCGTCAAGCAGGATCTTTGGCTGCAGCAGGTATTTATGCATTGGATCATCATGTGGATAGATTAAAGCAGGATCATGAAAAAGCATTATTAATAAAAGAGGCTTTAGTAAAAAAAGATTTTGTTGCGGATGTTTTTGAAGTGGAAACAAATATTGTGATTGCTAAAATTGAAGGGAAATATAATGCAACACAATTGGCTGCCCTTTTAAAGGAGCATCATATTTTAGTCATTGCAATGACCCCTGCCCTAGTTCGATTTGTATTGCATTTGGACATCACCGATGAAATGTTATCGACCACAATAGCTACTATAGAAAAATTATAGATAAAAGGATTTATATAAAGTTGCACATTAGAGAAAAAAATTAGTGAAATAGAAAGATTATGTTAGAAAGAATAAACCCAACATCGACACAGGCCTGGTTTGTATTAAAAAAGCATTTTGAAGAAGAAATGAACCGTAAGCAAATGAAAGATTTGTTTGCTGCAGATCCTACCCGATTTAATCAGTATTCCATTACAGCAGCAGATATATTATTTGATTATTCAAAAAATATTGTAACCGATAAAACATTGCAGTTATTATTTCAATTGGCAAATGAATGTGGATTACCAAAAGCAATTGCTGCACAATTTGAGGGAAAAGCAATAAACGAAACCGAGCAAAGAGCAGTTTTACATTCCGCCTTAAGAAATTTTAGCGGCGAACCTGTTATGGTGGACGAGCAGGATATCATGCCTGAAATTTTACGCGTCCAAAAACAAATGAAAACATTTTGTGACCATATTCATGATGGCACACATAAAGGTTATACAGGGGAAAAAATAACAACGATTGTTAATATAGGTATTGGTGGAAGTGATTTAGGCCCAGTGATGGTAACTGAGGCTTTAAAACCTTATTGGGTGGATGGGATACAAATATATTTTGTAAGTAATGTGGATGGTACACATATCGCAGAGACCTTAAAAAAAGTGAACGCGGAAGAAACTTTGTTCTTAATTGCTTCAAAAACTTTTACTACGCAGGAAACCATGACCAATGCACATACTGCACGTACTTGGTTTTTACAAAAAGCAATCGACGAAAAACATATCGCTACCCATTTTGTTGCCTTATCAACGAATGAAAAAGCAGTAAACAGTTTTGGGATTAGTAGTAAAAATATGTTTGAGTTTTGGGATTGGGTAGGCGGAAGATATTCCTTATGGAGTGCCATTGGACTTTCCATTGCATTGACTATTGGATATGAGCATTTTGAAAAATTATTAAAAGGCGCATACCAAGCGGATCTTCACTTTAAGAATGAAGCGATTGAAAAAAATATGCCAGTGATTATGGCATTATTGGGAATATGGTATACGAACTTTTTTGGTTCACAAAGTGAAGCCATTCTACCCTATGACCAATACATGCATCGATTTGCAGCTTACTTTCAACAAGGTAATATGGAAAGTAATGGCAAGTTTGTTGATCGTAATGGAACGGCTGTTAATTATACCACAGGCCCAGTGATTTGGGGTGAACCTGGCACCAATGGACAGCATGCATTTTATCAATTAATACACCAAGGTACATTAGTTATTCCTTGTGATTTTATTGCACCAGCGATTAGCCACAACCCTATTGGAGATCATCATGATAAATTACTAAGTAACTATTTTGCACAAACAGAAGCTTTGTTAAATGGAAAAACAAATGTAGAAGTAGTTACTGAATTAAAACAAAGTAAAAAAACTGCCAAGGAAATAGAAACATTAACGCCCTTTAAAGTATTTGCAGGTAACAAACCAACGAATTCTTTTTTAGTGAAAAAAATTACGCCTGAGACCTTAGGTTTTTTAATTGCCACTTATGAACATAAAATATTTACCCAAGGCGTAATTTGGAATATTTTTAGTTATGACCAATGGGGTGTTGAATTAGGAAAACAATTGGCTAATAAAATATTGCCAGAATTAACTGACAACAATAATGTGGACAATCACGACAGCTCCACCAATGGTTTAATCAATCAATATAAAAATTGGAAAACACAAGCCTAATATTCCCTGATTTAATTATCCGAACCATTGCCCTTAATGATAATGAAGCCATAGCGAAAGTAATCCGAGCAGCTTTAACTGAATTTGGTGCTAATAAACCGGGTACTGTTTTTTACGATACAACCACAGATCATTTGTTTGAATTATTTCAAATCCCCGGTGCCATATATTATATCGCGGAATTAAGAGGGAAATTAGTTGGAGGCGGAGGCATCTTCCCTACCGCAGGACTTCCTGAAAAAACCTGTGAATTAGTAAAACTTTATTTACACAAGGATGCTAGAGGTATTGGTTTGGGAAAACAACTATTATTAAAATCAATGCAATGGGCTAAGGATAATGGATACGATCAAGTGTATTTAGAATCCATGCCTGAACTTTCTAAAGCAGTCAATATTTATGAGAATGTAGGATTTAAAAAAATCCATCATGCACTTGGAAATAGTGGACATGATGGATGTGATATTTGGATGATTAAAAACTTATAATCGCATTACAAAATGTAATAGCGGATTACCATTTTTCAACCTCTTCTTGACTCATATTATCGCCCTGACTTGCAGGTGTATCTCTAGCTTCTAATGGCTTTTTTTCAGTTATTGATGCAGGATCAATTTCAACTTCAGTATCATTTGAAGCAACGTCAATTGAACTAGCAGAATCAACGGAATCAATAGGAGCAACTGGAATAGCTTCTTCTACTGGAGGCGCAGGTGTTGTAGCAGGTGCAACTGGTGCAGCATTATCTGAAACTTCTTGTGGTGCGGTATATCTTACGCCTTGGTCTGGTGCATTGGGATCTTCTTCATGGTTAAAAGCATCAAAATCAAAATCAGGCATTAATTCAGTCTTAACAAAATCCATGGCTTCCGTAACTGCTTTAATAAACTTATTGAAATCTTCCTTGTAAATGAAAATTTTATGGCGATCATACCCATTATTGTCAAAGCGCTTTCTGCTCTCCGTAATGGTTAAAAAATAATCATTAGAGCGGGTGGCTCTGACGTCAAAAAAATAAGTGCGTCTTTTGCCAGCACGAATACGCGTACTATAAATACTTTCAATTGGTCGCTCATTACTGTTGTCGAAGTTCTCTTGCTCCATAGTTACATTGAATTATCACTAAAAATATAAAAATGTTACTGAAAATCAAAAAAATTATCCCTTTTCTATCCAAAGTGGAAAATCAGTCTTCTTGGACATTTGACCACTTTAATTATTGTCTAAAGACTGTTGGGCCCTATATAATTCAGCATAAAGGCCATTTTTAGCTAACAAGCTATCATGAGTGCCCTGTTCTGCAATTTTACCCTCCTGTAGATAGATGATGAGGTCGAAATTGAAATTGTAAAATATTCTGTGCGTGATAAAAATGGTCGTTTTATCTTTTATATAATAATCAAGATTTCCTAAAATAGTTCTTTCGGTATTTGCATCTACTGCACTTAAACAATCATCTAAAATTAAAATAGATGGATTTTTTATTAATGCCCTTGCAATCGCCACCCTTTGTTTTTGTCCCCCACTTAAAGTAGTACCACGCTCCCCGACTAAAGTATCAAATTGCTTGGGTAAATTATTAATTTCATTTAACACATGAGCAGTTTTTGCAGCATGCTTTAAATCATCATAAGATACTTTTTCTTTTAATCCAAACTGAATATTATTTTGAATCGTATCACTGAATAAAAATACATCCTGTTGCACATAGCCAATAGCATTTCTTAAATGCTGCACCTGATAATGATTTACATCTACCCCATCCATCAAAATTTGACCGGTAGATGTTTCATACATTCTGGTTAATAATTGCGCAATAGTTGTTTTTCCTGAACCAGTCTTGCCTAATATTAAAACTTTTTGACCGGCTTTAATATTTAAATTAAAATCAGCTAAAGCTTTAATTTCAGAATGCGGGAAGACCAATGAAACATCCTTAAAAACAATGTCTCCTTTTAATGTTTCTATTACAGGTGAAGCTGGATTAGTAATATTTGGTTGAATAGATAAAAATTCATTCAATCTTTTTTGTGACGCAGCAGCTCGTTGAATCATACTTGCCGTCCAACCAATAGCACTCACTGGGAAAGTAAGCATATTGATATAAATCACAAACTCAATGACAGTAGCCACTTTGGAAGGGTCTTGCAGCGCTTGTAATCCACCCAAGTAAATAGTTATTAATGTACTTAAGCCAATCATTAAAGCCATTGTAGGCGCGTAAAACGCTTCCACCTTAGCCAAGCTCACTGCATTTTGACGATACAATTCACTATTTTTTTTAAAAAAGCCCAGCATTGCTTTTTCTTGCACAAATGATTTAATGACTCTGATGCCTGAATAGGATTCCTGTGCATTCGTGGTTAAATCAGAAAGTTGTCCTTGAATTTGCTCACTCTTTTTATTAATAATACTATTCACAAAATAAATAGTGATGGCTAATATTGGAAGTGGAGCCAGCACATATAAACTAAGCATTATATCCTTGCTAAACATATTGTACAAACAAAATCCGATTAAGGAAACTAGGTTAATTAAATACATTAAGGAAGGGCCCGTATACATACGCACCCTACTTACATCTTCGGTGATGCGACTCATTAAATCACCGGTACTATGTGTTTTATAAAATTCAGTATCTAGTTTTTGGTAATGGGCATACACTTGGTTTTTTTGATCAAACTCAATATGCCTACTCATGACAATAATAGTTTGACGCATAAAAAACATAAATACCCCTCTTATAATCGCTAAAATCAAAATGATAAGACAACAAAAAGTAACCAAACCTGCAAATGAAAAATTATAATGATTACCAATTTGATCAATGCCAATCGTGACCATTTCGTTGTGCACTGTAGTAACTGGTTTTGCCCCAGGCAATTTAGCTTGAACTAAACCAACCACATATCCAGTGATTTGGGGTGCCAAAACTGCTAAATAGTTGGTTGCAATGACAAATACAATTCCAATGAAGAATCGCACCCGATATTTCCAAAAAAACACATTTAATGCAGATAATTCTTTCACTTAGCCCATTTTTGTAAAGATACATGGTAGTCAATAAATTAGACCAATTGTTTAACCATATAAATTGCAAGTATTTTTGCAAAATTCGGTTTCCCTTCCTACATTTGCCGCGGAGAGTTGGCAGAGCGGTCGATTGCGGCAGTCTTGAAAACTGTTGACTGTAACAGGTCCTGGGGTTCGAATCCCTAACTCTCCGCAGAATGACAAAAAAGGGGCTAAAAGCCCCTTTTTTAATGCCCATATAGGACATTTTCACGCAGTGATCCTTGAATAATAAAGAAGATGAGACTCAAATCTTGATTTGAAGTCGAAAATGAATTTATTAGACAAGGTAAAATCCGAAGGATTTAAATGCCATTTAGTTTTGGGCATAAAACTACCGGCTTCCCCTTTTTTGTCATTCTCGCCCCCCAAAGGGCTGCCGGAGCAAAGCGACGGCAATCCTTTGGGGGATTAATTGAAAATTAATTGCACCATAGATCACCGACCAACGGGAGGTAATCCTTTTGTAAATTAGATTTTTTACAATAATACGAACGCTAATTGATAGAACTAATTCTATAATTCTACTAATCCGCCAACTCCCCAAACTTTCCCAACTCATAATCCTGAAAGGCTTCCATGATTTGCTCACGTGTATTCATTACAAATGGGCCATGCGCAGCAATAGGTTCATTGATAGGCGCTCCACTTAAAATTAGTACAATACTATTTTGAGATGCTTTAATCGTAAATGTTTCACCCTCATTTTTAAATAAAGCCAAATGATCTAATGGAACATCCTCGGTATCATTTAAAATCACTTCCCCTTCTATAACTAAAATGCAAGTATTATGATTGGAAGGAAAACTAAATGTTGCGCTACCGCCTGAAGCTAATTTCGCATTCAACATATTTATAGGCGTAAAAGTACTTGCCGCTCCTTTGTGATCTTGATAAGCGCCTGCAATGACTTCAACAATACATCCTTCCACTTTTATTTTTGGAATATTATTATTTTCAATCGCTTGGTATTTTGGGGTACTCATCTTATCCTTCGCAGGTAAGTTCACCCACAACTGCACCATTTGAAAATCGCCACCAGTTGCACAAAAACTTTCTGCATGATATTCCTTATGTAAAACACCACTAGCCGCAGTCATCCATTGTACATCTCCTTCCTTAATTTCACCACCACCACCTGCACTATCATGATGTGCTACACTTCCTTTATAGGCAATGGTAACTGTTTCAAATCCCCGATGTGGATGCACACCTACCCCTTTTGGTTTTCCAGTGGGTGGAAAATGATATCGAGAAGCATAATCTAACATAATAAAAGGATCCATTCTTTCCATGGTTAAACCATAGCCACTAGGAATAAAATTATGTACCCTAAATCCATCACCCACAAAATGCGGTTGCTTTGGCGCTAATACTATTTCAACTTGTTTCGTACTCATATTGTAAAGTTTTGTAAAAAAAAACGCACAATAAATTGCACGTTATTTAAATAATAATTTGATGAAGCTTACTGGAATCTTATTAAATAACTATTCCAGAAACCTATATAAATAGATGCTTTATTTTTTATGGTTAAATTTCCTGACTCCAAAATTAAACCAGTATTAAACTTTGCATTTCTTTTACCTTGTCCTTCAAATTCTAAAACCGCATTTTTAATGGTAGAATCATATGGATTATAATTCACATTAATTAATAATGGCTTGTAGGTATAAGTTAGCGTATCAGTGATATGAACATGGACACTATCTAAATCACCCATATTACCTGGCGATTTTGGATATATGATATTTAAGGAATCCAAATATGCCAAGCCATTTTTATCTAATGGATCCTTAATTGTTCTAATAATGATGGTGTCAGCAAATTTAATTACTCCAGGATTGATGGAATCCTTTACATTGAATACCATATCAGGCATTTGTAAAGTGATGCTTCTTGACCAATTTCCTACAAACCTATCCCTTACTTCACTTGTAATAAGACGTTTATTATATGCATAATCCAACTCATACACTACAGATTTATTACAAGCTGTAAATAATACAACTATAATTAATCCTAAGTAGGTAACAAATTTTCTCATAAAAAAATTCAATTGTAATGAACCACTAAGGTAAACAATTCATGGAATTATCAAGTATTTATACTAATATATTTTTATTTTATAATATATAAAATTTGATTATTTAGTAGATTAAGGATTCGTTATAATTTTCTCCACCACCACTAAATCAACCAAATCAATATTCATAGGTAGTTGGCCTATTTTAACAATGGCCCTTTTCCCTTTTATATCTAAAACCTCTCCCACTTGATAATTGTTCTTCATTTTCACTGTAGCCCCAACTTCAATAGGTTTTGAAAGTTCCTTGTAATTTTTATCTACTTTCTTTGCTAATTTATTAATGACTATTTTATCATTTTTCTTAAACAATAAATTGTACAAATTTTTTACCACTTCCTCCTTCTTTTCTGACTTTTTATAATCCAATGCGATTTGCTTTAGATTTCGTTCCATTTCCTTTAGATATGTGAACTTTTCCTCTGCAACCCTATTCTGCTCCTTTAATAAGGTGATTTGCTGTATATGCTTTTCTTTATTTAGTGTTTTATTTAATTCCGCCTGTAAAACATCTACTTCCTTTAATTTCTTAATTAAGTCACGACGTTCTTTTTGAATTAATTGTAAATCCTGTTCCGTACTATTCAATAATTTATCCAATTCAAAATGATGACTATCTACCAATTTGCTTGCACGATTAATTAAATTTTTAGGCAAGCCAATTCGCTCTGCTATGGCAAATGTGTAAGAACTTCCCGGTTTACCTATCACTAGTTGATACAAAGGTTCCAACTTAACTTCATCAAACTGCATGGCACCATTCACTATTCCTTTATTATGATTCGCCATTACTTTTAAGTTCAGATAATGCGTAGTCACAATTCCTTGTGCATGTCGATGCGACAATTCCTCTAATATTACTTCCGCGAAAGCACCACCCAAATGTGGATCACTACCACTTCCTAATTCATCAATAAAAAATAATGTTTTCCCATTTGCATTTTCAATAAAATACTTCATGTGAATCAAATGACTTGAATAAGTACTCAATTCAAATGCCAAATTTTGCGTATCCCCTAATTGTATAAATAATTGTTTGTAAATACCCATTTGAGAATCGGGATGTACCGGTATTAATAAACCACTCTGCAACATCACCTGATTGAGTCCCAATGTTTTCATGGATACGGTTTTACCACCAGCGTTAGGCCCACTGATTATAAGTATCCGCGTATTATCATCCAATTGTATATTAACAGGAATTGTTTTTTTACCTGATGACTTATTGTACATATACAATAAAGGATGATAAGCATCTATCAAGTGCGAAGTAGCGAGATTATTAACCATGGGCAATTGCGCATTCATATCAATTGCCAACAAAGCTTTTGCTTTTACAAAATCATACTGTCCAATAATGTTTAAATAATTTAATAATAAACTGGAATAAGGGGACAACTGAGCAGTAAGTTGTCGAAGTACCCGCTGCACCTCCTTCAATTCTTCCTGTTCTAAACTATATAATTCATTATTTAATTCAATGGTTTCCTCAGGTTCGATAAAAGCCGTTTTACGACTATCGCTTTCGCCGTGTAAAAAACCTTTTACTTGTCGTTTGTATTCTGAAAAAACTGCAACTACCCTTCTTCCATTACTAAAGCTTTCATCAATGTCAGCAGTATAACCTGACTTGGCTAACTTACTCACTACTTTTTCAAATATCCGCCTAAGCTCCTGTCTTTTTTTATACAACTGCATCCTTATCTTGGCCAAATCCTCCGATGCATTGTCCTTCACTGTACCCCGTTCATCCACTACGACATCAATCATTACAATGATGCACTTTTCATAATACGTATCTGCTACTATTTCATACAAAGCTGCATAAGCTGATTGTCGTTCTGCATCAAACCATTTAAATACTTGCGAAGTATGATCTGCTAACTTTCTTACCAACAACCATTGCTCTCCAACTAATTGTGCACCGGGGATACCTAATAGTTTCAAATCCCTTCGAATATCCATCACAAAATCAGTGGGGAAATACTGACCCGCCGATCTGATATATTTAAATTCCTGCGTTTGTTGTAAGGCGGTTTGTATATACTTAAGATGGGTATGAATCCGGATATCATTCACCATTTCCTTACCAATTGTCGTTTGGCAATAGTTTAATAAAATAGTTATGATTTTATCAAATTCTAACTGAGATAATGCATTTTCTGGATAAACTTTCATGGGCGTATAAGGGGACAAATTTACTTAAATAAACATTAACCTGCTTTAAACAATTTGGGTATATTATTTGTATTATATTTATAAAAACATTTTTATGCTAGGCCTAAAAAAAACAAGTATTTTATTATACCTATTTATTTCCTTTAGCGCATGCGCTCAAAATAATACAAACAGTAAACCGAATAAGATAAACATGACAAATATTGAAACCATAACACTTGGATCAGGCTGCTTTTGGTGTACCGAAGCCTTTTTTCAACGTTTAAAAGGAGTAGTTAAAGTAACCAGTGGCTATAGTGGCGGCTTTGTGGACAACCCAACTTATGAGCAGGTTTGTGATAAAACCACCGGACATGCGGAAGTATGTCAGGTATTATTTGATACCACAAAGATTAGTTTAGACGAAATATTATCGGTTTTTTGGAAAACGCACGACCCTACCACTTTAAACCAACAAGGAAATGACATTGGGCCACAATATCGTAGTGTTGTATTTTTTCATTCAAAACACCAACAAGATTTGGCTATTAAATATATCAAGGAATTGGATGCCGCTAAAGCTTGGCCTAATCCCATTGTGACAACCGTTGAAACATTTAAAAAGTTTTATGCTGCCGAAAATTATCACCAAAACTATTATAACAATAACAAAAATCAAGGTTATTGCAGATATGTGATTGGCCCTAAATTAGAGAAATTCGAAAAAGTATTTGCTGATAAATTAATAAAAGATTAAATTTCATACGCAAACATTATTGGTTATTCAATTACCACTTATTAAAGCTGCCTTATGAAAAAATCTATGTGCATCATTTTACTGTCTTTTTTTTCATTGGCTTTAAAAAGTCAACCCGTATTTAATTTACAGGATACTTTAAGAGGAAGTTTAAATGAGCATCGTGATTGGTTTGATATTCAACATTATGATATCACCGTAACACCCAGCTATGAAACCAAATCCATCATTGGACAAGTGAATTGGACGGCTAAAGTTGTAAAGTCTGCAAATAACATTCAAATTGATTTACAACAGCCCTTAATCATTGATAGTGTCATCTATATTGCGCCTAATGCAAAAACAGGTAAACCCTTGTCATTTTCAAGAAATGTGAATGTAGCCATTGCCAACTTCAATGAAAAATTAAATATAAACGCAAATTTTAAATTAATCATTTACTACCATGGTATTCCGCGCGAAGCTATTCGACCACCTTGGGATGGCGGCTGGATTTGGAAAAAAGATGCCAATGGCAAACCATGGATGTCAGTGGCTTGTCAAGGATTAGGTGCTTCTGTTTGGTATCCTTGTAAGGATCATCAATCAGACGAACCTGACCAAGGTGCAAGATTAACCATGAATGTACCTGATTCACTCATGGCTATTGGAAATGGCCGAATGATTAAAAAAGAGAACAACAACCAATTGACTAATTATACCTGGGAAGTTAAAAACCCTATAAACAATTATAATATCATCCCTTACATTGGAGATTATATGGGTTGGAGTGAAAATTATAATGGCTTAAAAGGTAATTTAGATTTACACTATTGGGTATTAAAGCAAGATTCTACCAAAGCAAAAGCCCAATTCACACAAGTACCTCAAATGTTGAAAGCATTTGAATATTGGATGGGGCCATACCCTTTTTATGAGGATGGCTATCAATTAGTGCAATCACCCCATTTAGGAATGGAGCATCAATCTGCAGTCGCCTATGGTAATAAATTTGCCAATGGTTATTTAGGACGTGACTTGTCAGGTACAGGCTGGGGTTTAAAATGGGATTTTATCATTGTACATGAAAGTGGACATGAGTGGTTTGCCAATAATATTACCACCAATGATATTGCTGACATGTGGGTGCACGAAGGATTTACAAATTATACGGAAACTTTAATGACCGAATACTATTATGGTATTGAAGCAGGTAATGATTATAACTTTGGAATTAGACGAGGCATACAAAATAACAAATCCATTATTGCACATTACGGCGTGAATGAACAAAGTGATGGGGATATGTATAATAAAGGATCTAATCTAATTCATACCTTAAGGCATTCCATGGACAACGATTCCTTGTTCCGACAAATATTAATCAATTTAAACAAACAATACTATCATAAAACAGTAAACAGTGTTGACATTGAAAATTATATTTCCAAATCTGCTGGATTCAACTATAATAAAATTTTTAACCAATATTTAAGAAATACGCAAATCCCTACTTTGGTTTATCAATATGATGAGAAAGAAAAGATCCTTACCTACCAATGGAAAAATTGTATAGTTGGTTTTAATTTACCAATAGCTTTAAATTACAAAGGGAAAAAATACCAAATAAGTCCAATGGATTATATTCCGCAAAAAAAGTTAATCAATCAGGCGAATTTTGATATTAAAGAATTTGTAAAGCTCATCAATAGATTGTATTACGT
>SHWT01000138.1 GCA_009693715.1 Chitinophagaceae bacterium | reverse complement strand
TCACTTGAAGCTTCACAATTAAGAACATTATTTATTACTCATTTGCACTCCGATCATACAATAGGCATTGCCGATATAATTTTAACACCTGCAGTTTTAGACAGAAATGCACCCATTACAATTTATGGCCCCGTTGGTACAAAAAATATGACCAATCATATTATATCAGCCTATAAGGAGGATATTGACATGAGGATTAATGGATTGGAAAAAGGGGATGCCATTGCCTATCAGGTAAATAGTAATGAAATTAAAGAAGGGGAAATATATAAAGACAGCAATATAACTGTTACAGCATTTAATGTAAAACATGGCAATTGGAAAAATGCATTTGGTTTTGTTTTTCAAACCAAGGATAAGAAAATTGTAGTATCAGGTGATTGCACCTATAGTGAAAATTTAATTAAATTTGCTAAAGATTGCGACATTTTAGTACATGAGGTATACGCTGATGCTGGTTTAAAAAAACGAACTAAAAGATGGCAGGATTATCATTCAACATTTCATACTTCTTCATATCAATTAGCGGACATTGCAAATAAAGTGAAGCCAAAACTACTAATACTCAATCATCAATTAACATTTGGCACCACTTTACAAAGTTTGTTGGATGAGGTGAAGTCAAAGTATCAAGGGGCGGTGGTAAATGGGGGCGATTTGGATATTTATTAGCGCTTAAGTTTTACAATATTTTTCATAAATTGGGGGCTATCGCACATTTAATTTAAACGATTTATTATGCCTATATTATCTAATTATACAGATGGATTTTTTAATGTGAGTGCTACTCATGGATTTTTGCCAATCAAAGCACCTATGGTAAAATTACCCAGTATTTATGATGATTTACAATCTGTGTTAGACAATATGCCAGTTGTTATCAATGAAAATGAGTTTGGCTATTTAAATAAAGAAGATGGTATTGTTGCGCCTACCTTAGTGATTAAAAATCATTTAGCAGCAGTTGAAAAAGAGGAGGATATTTTTGTTTTACAAGCTTTATTTAGATCCTATAGTTTTTTAGCTTCTGCTTATCTATTAGAGCCTTCCTTCCAGCAATATAGAAAAGATGGCAAATATGGAAAAGCAAGAAATACTTTACCCGCAAATATTGCACAGCCTTTTTGTAAAGTTGCTGATAAGCTTAATGTGTTTGCCTGGCTTGATTATCATTATGCCTATTCATTAGGTAACTACCAAAAATTAAACGAAGCTGGTGATTTGAATTGGGAAAATATTACCATGTGTAACCGATTTTCAGGACAACCTGATGAAGTTGGTTTTATTATGTTGCATGTAGATATCAATAGGTATTCCCCTAATTTAGTGGGTACTGTTATGCAAACAATACAAGCCCTTCATAATGGTGCGGAAAGTGTTGGAGATTTGCTAGAAAAAAATTGGGTTACAATGAAGCAAATGAATGAACGAAGAAAAGAAATGTGGAAGGCTTCAAGGTGGCAAAGATACAATGATTTTAGAATTTTTATTATGGGTGTAAAAGGCAATACCGATTTGTTTGGAGAGGGTGTTATATACGAGGATGTATGGGATGAGCCTAAAGCATTTAGAGGTCAAACAGGCGCACAGGACGACATTATACCGATGCAAGATATTTTTTCTGGCGTCATTTTTTATTACCCTGAAAATGAACTAACAAAATATTTATTGGATCTTAGATTATATCGACCCACCTGTGTGCAGGATTTTTTTAAAGATCTTGAAACTTCAATGAAAACATTACATCCCAAGGGCTTAATGGGCAAATTATTAGAGAACAAAGATGTTACTGGACTTTGCTACTTATTAGGGATATTAGAGGAAATATATCATTTTAGAAACGGTCATTGGCAGTTTGTACAAAAGTATATAATGGCGAATACAAAGTATGCCATGGCCACGGGAGGCACTCCAATTACATCATGGATTCCTAATCAAATTTTATCGGTTATTCGTCAAATGGAAGATGTTATTGCAGCGATAGCAAAACTCGGAGCAGCTGATCAAGATCAAGCCAATGCTATTTATGAGAAAAACGCAACATTGTTACCTACCAAAAAAGGATTAATTGATGGACAGCTTGCATTAATTCATAATAATGACTTTTCTGCTGAAGCCGTTTTTGCTTTAAATCAAAAGTTTGGATATGATGATACAAAGTAATTTTATATATTAACACAGCATTTTTTTTAAATACCCCACTAATATATCACCCTTTTAAAATAATAGGGTATATAAATAACATCACATAAAATAAAGTACATGAAAAAAGTAATTCTATTGTCCCTGCTAGTAATAGTTATCTGTATTAGACCAAATCAAAAATTAAATGCCCAAAATACGAATTCAAATACCGCTTTAAATAAGGAAGAACAAAAAGTCATGGACTATATCGATACCAATATGCCAAGGGCTATTGCCTTATTAAAAGAGTCAGTCAATATTAATAGCGGTACTTTAAATATCACTGGTGTAAAAAAAGTGGGTGAAATTTTTGCGCGAGAATTTGAAAAAGCCAATTTTAAAACCAAGTGGATCCCCATGCCTGATTCCTTGCGCCGTGCAGGCCATTTGGTGGCGACTATAGGCTTTAATAATGAAGCGGTAGGTAAGAAAAATTCAAAAGGGAAAAAATTATTTCTTATTGGTCATTTAGATACCGTCTTTGAACCCGATATGCCTGCCAATCCATTTACAATGTTGAATGATTCCACTGCTACAGGACAAGGGGTGAATGATATGAAGGGCGGAGATGTTGTGATGATTATTGCTTTACAAGCTTTGCACGCGCAAGGTTTGTTAAAAGATGCTGATATTATAGCCTATTTAACAGGCGATGAAGAACATGCGGCTAATCCACGCGAAATAAGTAGGGCAGATTTTATTGAAAGCGCAAAACAAACCGATATTGCCCTTGCTTTTGAAGGCGCCAATGGATTAAATACAGTGGCCACTGCGCGTCGGGGTGCAAGTGGATGGTCGTTAAACGTAAAAGCAAAAACAGGACATAGTGCGGGTGTGTTTACACCCAATGCTGGATATGGTGCTATTTACGAAGCAGCTAGAATCGTGAATGAATTCAGGGTACAATTAAGTACAGAAAAATATTTAACTTTTAATCCCGGTGTATTTATAGGAGGTTCTGAAATCAATTATAATCCAGCTAAATCAACAGGGACGGCTATTGGTAAAACAAATATTATTTCTCCAGCGGTAACTGTCACCGGCGACCTTCGTTTTTTAACTGAGGAACAAAAGATAAATGCAAGAAAAAAAATGAGCGCCATTGTTGCTGATAATTTAGCAGGTACAAAAGCCACCATTAAATTTACAGATGGCATACCAAGTATGGCGCCTACGGAAGGCAACAATAAGTTACTAGATGTTATTAGTGGTGTAACTATAGATATGGGCTTGGGTGCAACAATGGCAGGGGATCCTGGTTCTCGTGGCGCAGGAGATATCTCATACATAGCCGCCTACGTAGATTGTATTGATGGCTTAGGCGCATCTGGAAAAGGGGCACATGCGCCAGGGGAAACTATTAACTTAAAAGAACTGCCTTTTTTGATTAAAAGAGCAGCACTTACTATTTATAAGTTAAGTAGGTAATTGTTTTATAGGGTATTTTTTATATGATTAGCCCAAATTGTCATTTTTTGCAGTGTTGTACATTTTTTGTAACTTTTCATTAAATGTATTTATTCATAATAGCGAACTAATAGCATTCAATTAACTAGTTAAAACAAGGTATCATTCACATTTAACTTAAAATGTATTCAAAATGGTTAATATCATATGGTTGGTGCTGGTTTTATTTGCTTTATTATATATCTATGTATTTGCGGTAGATATTATTAAAAACAGAAACAATCTTGAAAATGTCAGTTGGCTTAAAACGGGACTCATTGGTTTTGTTGTAAACTTTTTTGACGTACTGGGTATTGGTGCGTTTGCACCACAAACAGCACTTTTAAAATTTACCAATCAAACTTCTGATAAATTAATTCCGGGCACCATGAATATTGCAAATACCTTGCCGGTTTTAATCCAAGCAATTATTTTTATTCAAGTGGTTGAAGTTGAGCCCATCACCTTGATAGTGATGTTTTTAACCGCAATGATGGGTGCAATACTAGGTGCTGATATAGTTGGAAAACTTTCAGAGAAAAATATAAGGTTAACGATTAGTATTGCTTTATTAATTACGGCAGGGTTCATGTTCGCTAACAAAATGCATTGGATACATGGGGAAGGAGTAGCCATTGGTATTCACGGATGGAAATTAGTTATAGCAGGCGTCGTAAACTTTATTTTGGGAGCCATGATGACTGCGGGTGTTGGCTTATATGCACCCTGTATGGCCTTGGTTTATTTATTAGGATTATCACCTCAGGTCGCTTTTCCCATTATGATGGGATCCTGTGCATTTTTAATGCCACCTGCTTCTTATAAATTTATCAAGTCAGGTGCGTATAATAAAAAAGCGGCATTAGGGATGGCTATTCCTGGAATATTGGCTGTGCTCATTGCAGCACTTGTCATTAAGTCATTACCATTGGATACCTTAAGATGGTTGGTGCTTATTATCATCTTATACACTTCCATCACCATGTTTTTGAGTGCTATTAAAAACAAATAAAATTATTTACGTTAATTAAACTAAAAATAACCATGACAAATTATCCAAGTATATTTAATGACGTTATTGGTCCAGTAATGCGTGGTCCTTCAAGTTCACATTGTGCAGCCTCACTTCGTATCGCTAGAATTTGTCGTGATTTGATGGATGAACAAATCAAAGATATTTTAATCACCTTTGATCCGAATGGCTCCTTAGCAACTACCCATAAAAGTCAAGGATCAGATATGGGTTTATTTGGTGGATTTTTAGGTTGGGAAGCATATGATGAACGTTTGCAAGATTCCGAAAAACATTTAGCCACCGCAGGAATTAATTATACAATAAAAATTGATGAACTTTCTGAAAAACATCCCAATACCTATC
>SHWT01000137.1 GCA_009693715.1 Chitinophagaceae bacterium | reverse complement strand
TCCGCCACTTTCATACTTGACGCTTTATGGGTGCCTGCAGTAATAATACTTGCATATAAATTGTCAATGATGGTTGCTACTTCAGGCGTTGACCCGGAAGTCACTTTTATAATTTTTGTTAGTGTGTGAATTTTATCGCCTGGATTAATTCGCTCGGGGGAATAGCCACAATAAAAATCTTGATTATATTTTAACCCGCTAAATTCTTCCAATACAGGAACACAATCCTCTTCGGTACAACCAGGATATACGGTGCTTTCATAAATAATGATAGCTCCTTTCTTTAATACCCCTCCAACCATTTTTGAAGCAGTCAATAATAAATTTAAGTCGGGTTGTTTGTCTTTTGTAACAGGTGTTGGAACAGTGACAATAAAAATAGTAGCATCCTTAATTTGACTTAAGTCATGGGTAAAAACGAGCTGATGGGCATTGGCTATTTCCTGGGAGGTACATTGCAATGTAGTATCCACGCCATGCTTCAAATTGGCAATACGTTCTGAATGAATATCAAATCCAACCACTTGGTACTTTTCACCAAAAGCCACTGCTAAAGGCAGGCCTACATAGCCCAAGCCGATGATCGCAATTTTATAGTTGGTAAATGGGATTGGACTATTCATATTATTTCAAAGTTAATGGACTGATTAGTGATGTCCATAATTTTTTTCGCCTGCGGTTATTGCGAAAGGCAGCCTATTTTGTGGGGGTGGCAACGGGCAGGTCGCAAATTTGGTAAATGCACAAGGCGGATTAAAGGCTTGATTAAAATCAATAAAAGTATTCCCATTGGCATCTGGCTTACTGATATAAATAAAGCGGCCTGCATCATAAGTGGTTGCACCCGAAGTAGCATCCCAAAAAGTGATAAAAAGTTGCTCCTCTCCTTCGTCAATTACATCCAAGCTATAGGCTTTGCCTTGATAGGTAAATTGAAGCTTCCCTGCATTTTTAGATGCCACTTGTTGACCCAAAACATTTGATATCATCAAATACGATTCTATAGGCGGTTGTAGTAAGGCTTTAATTTTGAATTTTTCATTGATTGGAAAATGAGCTATCCGCTTAAAAGATAAAACATGGTCCGATTTTAAATTCCGAAATCGTACCCCAATTTTATCTTCCCTTTTAATAATGGTCCATGAAAATGAAGCGCCTGGCATTATCCAGCTCATTTCTGAACTAAGGCCGTTCGTATTAAAAACACAAACCTTTGATTTTAAGGGCATGCTTTGATTATTTACCATAACCATATATTTATCAAGGTTCTCCCATAGGACACTATCCCCTTGAAAAGTAAAATTCCCCAAATGATCGGGAAAAAACACCTCAGAAGGGTTGGGGTTTTCATAAACACAATCATTATTCTTGCCGGCACCAAAGCTATTCACCCCTTTATGCAACCAAAACAACCCTTCTAAATTCAACCAACCCTTGGGTGACTTTAACTCCGCCTCCCTTAGCTGGTACCATTGATTGATTGACTCAACATAATTGGGCACATGTGATTTTTGTCCCTTTACATTTGAATAGGATAAAACTATCGTAAGCGACAATAGGATGAGTAATAATTGGGAGGAGCTCCTTGGATTTGGCATATTGCTGGGTAAATTAATATCAAAATTAAGTTAAAATGTGCTGCCTCAAACATGAAAACAAAAAGGATAACATTCGTGTCCTTAATTTATTTAAATTTACTTCTGATAAAGTGTTTGATTATGAAAAAAATGTTAGTTCCATTTGTCTTTGTTTTTCTGCTTATGGCTTGTAAAAAAGACGTGCCTGTCAGTAATTCTGGCGCTGCCTCTGAAGATGTGAATACCTGGATTTACAATAGCATGAGTTATTATTATTTGTGGAATACAAATATGCCCAAAATTTCAGCAACGAATTTGAAAGATAATCCTATGAAATATTTTTATAGTATTTTATATGACTATGGAAATTCAGATCGATTTTCATGGATTGATAGTAGTGCAACTAATTTGACAAATCAATTAAATGGAATTAATACGGTACTAGGTATTAAATATTCTATTTTTTATACTGATAATACACAAGCCAATATTGCTTTTGTTATTGCCTATGTTTTAAAAGGTAGCCCTGCGGAAAAAGCAGGATTAAAAAGAGGTGATATTATTTTAAAGGTGGATGATAAAACGATTACACCAACTAACTATGCTACTATATTACAAAATGAAACTTTAAAATTGGGGCTTGGATCCTATGCTGCTGGTGTATTTACGAGCACAGGGACCAGTGCGTCATTGACAAAGGTTGAACTGCAAACCAACCCAATTTTAAAAGATACCATTATTAAATGGGGTGGTAAAAAAGTAGGCTATATCGCATACATACAGTTTTTATCCAGCTTTGATGATAGCTTAAGAAATGTTTTTGGACGATTTAAAACCGGTGGCGTAAATGAACTAGTCGTTGATTTAAGGTATAATGGTGGTGGTTATGTAAGCTCCTCTGATTTGATGACTAATTTAATTGTAAAGGATTTGGCTGCAAGAGTAGGAACGGTCATGAATAAAAAAGTGTACAATGCTACTTATACGGAGGAATTAAATAAATCAAGTGGTAGTAGTGCATTTAATACCAACTTTAAATTTGAAAATAATAATTTAGGTACATTAACTAGAGTATTTTTCTTGGTATCCAACAACTCGGCTTCCGCTAGTGAATTAGTGATTAATAATTTAAAGCCATTTATGGATGTGATATTGGTGGGAGAACATACTTATGGAAAAAATGTAGGCTCCTTTACATTAACGGATAGCAAGAATAGATGGAACTATGGCCTGCAACCGATAACATTTAAAACTGCAAATGCAAAAGATGAATCTAATTACGGCACCAAGGATGGATTTTTACCCAATATTGCCATTACAGATAATGTACTACCATTTAAGCAACTGGGCGACCCTTATGAAACTGTTTTAAATAAGGCCTTATTAAACATTAGTCCAGTCGCCTTTCAGCCATTTAGTGCCAGCGGGAATTCGCCCCAAACCAAGGCAACTTTATTTCAAAATAAGGCGGTCTCTGATAATATCAAAATGGACCGTCAGGATATGTGGATGAAACCAAACTTATAGTATGCATTTATTTTCACGCTAGTGTATGCATCATGGATTAAGTTTGTACAATATTATTAATCAAAAATAATTGACAGTATTATGCATATTCAAGTTTTCATTACCGGTGGCACTTTTGACAAAGAATATAATGAACTCAATGGTAGCTTATATTTTAAGGAAACACATTTGCATGAAATGCTGGAATTAGGCCGTAGTAAACTTGACTTAGCCATCACTACATTGATGATGAAGGATAGTTTAGACTTTACAGATGATGACCGACAACTAATTGCTGAAGCATGTTTAAAAACAAGCGCAGATAAAATTTTTATTACCCATGGCACAGATACCATGACTTTAACTGCAAGCTACCTTGCGGAACACTGCAACAATAAAACTATTGTATTAACGGGTGCAATGATACCCTATAAATTTGGAAGTTCTGATGGTTTGTTTAATCTCGGAAGTGCATTAGCTTTTGTACAAGTGCTACCGAAGGGGGTTTATATTGCCATGAATGGAAAAGTTTTCGAGGCAAATAAGGTGCAGAAAAACAAGGATAAGGGCGAGTTTGAAGCAATTTAATTATCAGCTACTTAAATCATTTTTTATGAAGTCACTTTATATCATTGCTATTTTTTTAATTTCAATACAGTCCGCTATGTCGCAAAACCAAACTCAAATCATTGCGCATCGAGGTGCGTGGAAAGAATTTGAATTGCCCGAGAATTCTATTGCCTCCTTGCAAAAAGCAATTGAATTAAAATGTTATGGTAGTGAATTTGACGTTCGTCGCACCAAGGATGGTATATTAGTAGTGAACCATGATCCTGTATATTTTGGCGATACGATCGAACTTCGCAATTACGCTGATTTAAATAAAAATAAATTAAGTAATGGTGAAAATTTGCCCACGCTTGAAAATTATTTTAGTACTGGAACACACAACAATCCACCTACCTTACTCATTTGCGAAATTAAAGAGGCAATAACAGGGGCGGATATTTCTCAACAAACAACCATGGAGACCCTTGCCCTGGCTGAAAAATTGGGCATAGCGGAAAAAATAATTTATATCAGTTTTGGATTTGAGGTAGTTAAAACCATCAAAAGATTACAACCGAATGCAATTGTACTTTATTTGGAAAATAATAAAACAATTAATGAAATTGTAAACGAAAAATTTAATGGGATCAACTTTCATTTCAGTAATTTTATTAGTGACCCGCAAATAAGTGTAGCCGCAAAACAAAATAATTTATTAATTGGAAGTTGGACCGTAAATCAAGTAGAAGACTTAAATAAATTAATCGCACAAGGCGTGGAATATATCACGACGAATGTGCCTGCACAATTTTCGGCACTGGTTTCAAAAAAATAAACGCCTAATCTCTATTTCGATTGCGTCTGATAATAATGATGATGATGGCAATGATGCCAAAGATAATTGGTAAACTCATTTTATATATTTACAAGTAATTTATTTTTTTGCAGGTAAGGCAGCTAATAATTTTTTTAAAAACTCGTCAATCGAATCATCCTCAATCCATCTTACTACCACAACCAATTCATTCACTTCATCCACATAAATGATATTCGTTCCATTACCCAAATGCACATAAGCAGAAGCAGGTGCTGATGGATATAATTTTTTATTTGTGTTTAAAAAATAATTCATGAACCCATATTCTGGATTCACCGATGTGGGCGTGGTCGCTTTTTTAAACCAGTTGCTAGACAATAACTGTTTCCCTTGCCAATTTCCTTTATGTAAGGTCAATAAACCAAATCTGGCCATATCGTAGGCGTTGATAAACATGCCACCACCAAAGTGGCCACCACCACTCACCGACTGAACTGGCTTTCCATCTAACACTATCCAGGAAGTTTGATACCCAGCCCATGACCAAGTATTACTTGCGCCAATAGGTTGCATGATATTTTCTCTAAGTACTTCAGGAAGTGGTTTATGCCA
>SHWT01000136.1 GCA_009693715.1 Chitinophagaceae bacterium | reverse complement strand
GACAATCCAATTTTAAATTGGATGTGGAGCAATTTATGTATCACTTTGTCCGCACAACTAACCACTTTGCCAATTTTATTATTTCACTTTCATCAGACTTCTACCTTGGTCATCATTAGTAATTTTATCATGGTTCCATTAACTACAATTTTGTTATATGCATTAATTGTATTGGTGATAATACCCAATCAAGTAGGTTTTAGCATGCACCTAGGCAGCCTAATTCAAACCTATATAAATATATTAAATCGTATGGTTTTATACTTTCACCAAAAACCCATCGGCACTCCTTTGCTTGTTCAAATGTCAGGGAAAATGGTGGTTGGCTATTACTTTTGGCTATTGTTTGTTTATATATGGCTATATAAGCGAAAAGCCAAATACCTTTTTTATAGCTTGGTCATTTTTACACTCATTTCGCTTATAAAGTTATTCCCCTAATTGCAGTAGCATTTGTGGAAAATCAGCAAAAAATAAAAAATGGAAAGCGCGTACCTTTGCGTATGGAAAAGAAAATAAAATCAGCCCTCATTTCAGTTTTTTACAAAGATGGTTTGGAGCCATTGGCGAAAACCCTGCAAAATTTAAATATCACCATATATTCAACCGGTGGTACGCAAAAATTTTTAGAGGATTTAGGCATTCCTTGCGTTTCCGTTGAATCGGTTACGGGCTACCCCTCCATTTTAGGCGGACGTGTTAAAACATTACACCCTTCTGTATTTGGTGGCATATTAGGTCGCAGATATGAGGAGCAGGATTTAATCGAAATGGCCCAATACAAAATACCTGAACTTGATCTTGTCATTGTTGACCTATACCCTTTTGAGGAAACATTAAAAAATACCAATGAAGAAAAAGCAATCATTGAAAAAATAGATATTGGAGGCCCTTCGATGATTCGAGCGGCGGCAAAAAATTTCAGGGACTTGGTGGTTTTGTCAGCAAAGGATGATTATGAAAAGTTAAACCAAATTTTAATTAGTCAGGATGGGCAAACGAATTTAGAACAACGAAAAGCATTTGCCGCAAAGGCTTTTGAAGTGGTGATGCATTATGATATTGCCATAAGTAATTATTTTAACCCAGCAATAGGCAAAGTTTTACGCTATGGCGAAAACCCACACCAGGTGGCTACTTTTTATGGGGACCTTGATCAATGGTTTACACAACTGCATGGCAAGGAATTGTCGTATAATAATTTAGTGGATGTAGATGCTGCTATTGCTTTGATCGCCGAATTGCCTACAATTAGTTTTGCTATTATTAAACATACCAATGTATGTGGCGTTGCAAGTCGCAGCAATGTATTTGAAAGTTGGCAAGCTGCATTGGCGGGCGATCCAGAAAGTGCTTTTGGTGGTGTATTGGTCACCAATGGCAAAATTGATACAGCCACTGCGGAAGCAATTCAGGAAATATTTTTTGAAGTACTCATTGCCCCTGCATTTGACGCGGATGCATTGACCATATTATCTGCTAAGAAAAATAGGGTTTTATTGCAAAGTAAACCAGGCGTTACTTTTAACGCAGTACAAAAAAAATCAATCCTCAATGGCAATTTGGAGCAGGGGTTAGATACTGGTAACTATACCCAATGGGAGGAAGCAGGTGCAAGACCTTGTAGCGATAAAGAAAAAGAAGATTTAATTTTTGGAAATATTATTTGCAAACATTTAAAAAGTAATGCCATTGCCTTAATCAAGGACAAGCAACTCGTGGGCAAAGGTTGTGGTCAAACAAGTCGTGTTGACGCCTTAAGACACGCTATTGAAAAATCAAAACAATTTAAATTTGACTTAAAAGGAGCAACACTTGCTTCGGATGCTTTTTTCCCTTTTGATGATTGTGTTCGTATTGCACATGCGGAGGGAATTGAAGCATATATCCAACCGGGTGGATCTGTAAGAGATAAAGATAGTATTGCTTATTGTAAGGAAAATGGATTAGCCATGGTGATGACCCAATTAAGACATTTTAAACATTAACAACAGGTAAGTAATTTGCTTACGCTTGTTCCTCTATAAGTCACCCCTATGTCCAATAACAAAAAAGCATACTTTGCCGTAGCAGTAACCAGTCTTGTTTGGGGCACCACTTGGGTGGCAAGCAAAATGGGCATAGCACATGTGCCTGCATTTCAATTTGCGAGTATGCGCCAATTTTTAGGCGGCATGATTTATGTAGTTTTCTTTTTAATGAAGGGCGCTGGCCTACCTACACCGAAACAATTTTTGTGGCTGATCCCTATGTCCTTTTTAATGTTTGTTTCCTCTAATGGGATTGCTACTTACGGACTTCAATTTATCACGAGTGGCCTTGCTGCCTTAATCGCCGCACTTTATCCATTGTCGGTAGTATTGATAGAGCGCTATTATTTTAAGGCCATAAAAATTACGCCTGCAACTTTAGTAGGATTACTTTTGGGCCTATTAGGTATTGTGTTTATATTTTATAAGGATAGTTTACAAATGCATGGTACCAATTATCCTTTAGGTGTCGTACTGTCCTTATTTGCCATGGTGACCTGGAGTGTTGGATCTGTGATTATTTCAAGAAATAAAATAAACATCAACGCTTATTATTCTATTGGCTGGCAAATGCTAATTAGTGCCGCCGTCATGGCAATGGTTGCCTTGTATACCAATAACTATATTCCATTACAAAGTATTCCCGGGCGCACCTGGGGCGTGCTGGTGTATATGGTTTTGGGCGGTTCCGTTTTTGCATTTGTGTGTTTTATATATAGCATGAAACATTTGCAACCTGCCATTGCCTCCTTATACGCTTATATAAATCCTATTGTAGCTATTTGGGTTGGCTCCATATTATTAGATGAAAAAATGTCGGTAACCAATATTATAGGAACCCTATGTACTTTGGTGGGTGTGTATATTGTAAACAATAGTTTAAAGAAACAAAAAGATCCTGTGGAAGCCGTTGCCGACGCTGATGGCATGTAGAAGAGATATCACCCAATTATCTTTTTGGGGATTGTATTTTTTGAACTACCTTTTTTTAGATTCGATCCAAAGTTGGTTAAATGTTTTTTTAGGGAATTCTAAAGGTGCCCTTTGATTGGACCAACCTTTAAACATTTTATTGATGACCCAATTTTTTATAGTGGCATTTCCTTGATTCATCAACATCCGACTCAAGGATGCATTCTTCCACATTTTCCAAGCAAATTTTTCAGCAAAATCACTTTCACCAGCGACCACCGATTCTCTTCTATTTTCCAATAATAATTCATGGATATTAATTTTCACTGGACAAACATCCGTGCAATTACCACACAAACTTGAAGCGTAACTTAAATGCTTATAATCATGCATCCCTCTTAAATGAGGTGTGATCACACTTCCAATAGGGCCACTATAGGTGGTATCATAAGCATGACCCCCAATATTTTTGTACACAGGGCATGCATTTAAACAGGCACCACAACGAATACAATACAAGGCTTCCCTTGCTTTGGCATTCGACAATAATTCAGTACGGCCATTGTCAAGTAAAATGACATACATCTCCTCCGGGCCATCCACCTCACCGGGTTGGCGTGGACCAGTAATGATACTATTGTAAACAGTGATTTGTTGACCAGTGCCATAGGTGGCTAATAAAGGCCAAAACAATCCCAAGTCATTCATGGAAGGAATTGTTTTTTCGATACCAACAATGACCACATGTGTTTTTGGCCAAGCCACCGACAAGCGGGCATTGCCTTCGTTTTCAGTTAAAGCAATACCACCAATATCAGATAATATAAAATTAGCACCCGTAATACCAATTTCAGCTTGCACATATTTATCACGTAAATTTTTACGCGCGACCAATGTTAATTGTTCTGGTGTCAAAGAAATATCGGTACCTAAATGTTTATTGAATAATTGAGCCACATCCTCCTTGCTCTTATGCATGGCTGGCGTAACAATATGATACGGCGCTTCGCCATCCATTTGTTGTATGTATTCACCCAAATCTGTTTCCACACTTTCCACACCTATAGATGTTAAGTAATCATTCAAATGAATTTCCTCCGTCACCATGCTTTTACTTTTAACAACGGATTTACATTGTTTTTCCTTGCATAGCTCTCCAATAAAATTCAGTGCTTGTTCGCTATCCTCGGCCCAAAAAACTTTGGTACCTCTTTTGGTTATTTGTTCTTCAAATTGCGTTAGGTATAAATCCAAATGCTCAATGGCTTCCCATTTTTTATTTTTTGCTAACTCGCGCACCCTCGTTAAATCGGTAAATTGCGCTTTCCCTTTTGGAACAACTGCATTGTATTTCGAAATATTAAAATTCAGTTTGCGTCTGTGTTCCAGATCAACAGCTTTTTCACTGCTTTTTGTGTCAAATGAGGAGGCGTAAATACTTGGCATAAGTTATCACAAAAATAGTTATTTATCCTTTAGATGTTGCGCTGAAGCGTCCAATGCTTCATAAAATTTTTCCCCATATTTGCGAATAATAGATTCCTTCAAAAAAACGTAAGCGGGCACTTTTAATTTAACCCCTAAGGAACAGGCCGCCTTACATAGGTCTTCACGAGGTTCATAATTCATATATTCAATATCGGGATCCTGTTTGCTTTTTTGAACTTTAATGGGAAATAAATGGCAGCTAATGGGCTTTTTCCATGGTATCTTACCATCATTATAGGCCTGCTCAAAGGCACATTTGATGATGCCTGCTTCCTTGTAGCCATAGGCGCAAATTTGTCCATTTAAGGTGGGTGTTACCCAACCAAACTCACGATCATATAAAAACTGGCCTACTTGTTTCACTTCCTTAATACCTTCCTTAGTCATATAGGGTTCAACAAGATCATAATATTTCTTAATAAAGTCTTTTTCTTTGTTTTCAAGTGGCGCGCCCGCATCCCCGTCCTCGCAACAGCCCCCCTTGCACTTCGTTAAGTCGCAAACAAATTGTTCTTCAATTACTTGGTCACTCACTAAAACAGAATCAATCGCTATCATAATATTATTTGTGGCGTAAAGATATCATTATTTCCATTTAAATGTATTGACCAAATGCTGTACATCCTTAAATAAAAAATCATTGTAAATGGA
>SHWT01000009.1 GCA_009693715.1 Chitinophagaceae bacterium | reverse complement strand
CCTTCTTTTTCTCTTTTTTCAACATAATTACGCTTCATGATGGTTGAAATAGTTGGTGCATAGGTTGAAGGACGACCAATACCTAATTCTTCTAATTTTTTTACCAATGAAGCTTCTGTATATCTCGCACCAGGTCTGCTGAAACGCTCAAGCCCGGTCATTTCAATAAAGTCAAGTACTTGGTCAACCGCTAATGGGGGTAGTAAGCTTTCTTCCCCTTCCCCTGCAGTTGCCTCTTCGTCCTCGTCATCATTACTCTCTAAATATACTTTTAAGAAACCATCAAACTTCATCACTTCCCCAGATGCGGATAGTGTTTCTTTATTCGTAGACACTTCAATTTTTGCCACCGTTTTTTCGAATTGCGCATCACTCATTTGTGAAGCAATGGTGCGCTTCCAAATTAATTCATATAATCTATTTAAGTCCGCGTCGTCTACCTTGCTTTCATTCATGTAGGTAGGTCGAATTGCTTCGTGCGCTTCCTGTGCATTTTCGTTTTTATTTTTAAATTTACGAGGTTGGTAATATTTTGCACCAAAGCTTGAATTAATCTCAGCTTTAATTGCATCCACTGCAGTTTCACTCAAGCTGATACTATCAGTTCTCATGTAAGTGATTTTACCACTCTCGTATAATTTTTGTGCAAGTAACATTGTTTTACTTACGCTATATCCTAATTTTCTTGATGCTTCTTGTTGTAATGTGGAAGTAGTGAAAGGTGCTGATGGTGTGCGTTTCCCGTCTTTAACACTGATGTCTTTTACGGTGTATTTTGCACCCTTGCATTCGTTTAAAAACTTTTCAGCAGCCGATCCTGTTGTTAATTTTTGTGGCCCCTCTGCTTTGAATTTTACTTTTTTCTTATTGATGTCTGGCGCAGTAAATAGGGCAGATATTTTAAAAACGCTCTCCGGTAAAAATTGGTTGATTTCTCTTTCACGCTCGGCAATTAATCTTACAGCAACACTTTGCACACGACCCGCGCTTAAACTTTTTTGCATACCAATCTTACGCCAAAGTACAGGGCTTAATTCAAAACCAACAATTCTATCTAAAATACGGCGTGCTTGTTGCGCATCCACTAAATCCATATTGATAAACCTTGGATTATCAACTGCTTTTTTAATTGCTGTTGCAGTAATCTCATGAAATACGATACGCTTTGTTTTTCTAGGGTCTAAACCTAGTACTTCTGCTAGATGCCAACTAATACTTTCTCCTTCCCGGTCCTCATCCGATGCTAACCAAACTTCCTTGGCTTTCTTTGCCATGGATTTTAAATCTTTGACCACTTTTTCCTTATCCGATGGTACTGCGTATCTTGGTGCAAATTTATTTTTAAGGTCAATGCCCATCTCACTTTTCTCTAAATCTCGGATATGACCATAGCAACTTCTTACTTCAAAATCTTCTCCCAAAATTTTCTCAATGGTCTTTGCCTTTGCAGGGGACTCCACGATTAATAGGTTCTTTGCCATACGATCTTTGGGTGTTTATAAATTGAAAATCAACTATTTATGTTTAATGAAATTGGCATTGGTTGCTAATCCCATATTCTTTTCTCGCGATGCAATATTAGAGCTTTCACTGAAAAAATAAAAATTACCTAGTCTTCCGGGGCTAAAAATGCCACTATTTTATCAATAACGGCCTGCGTTTTATATACTTTATTATGACCTAATCCTTTGGTTATCAAGAAATTAATGTTTTTTGTTGCTTTTTCTTGAAAATTAATTAAATCTTTATACGGACAAACCTTATCCTCGGCATCGTGTATCCAAAGGACAGGTCCTTTGTAGTTTTCAATGGCCCGGTCAGCTTCAAAGTGGGTAATTGGGTGTGTTGTTAAAGTCGCTGCATGGGCTAAAAATGCGGTTTTAATGATTTCACTGAACCGCATTAAATCAAAATAATTATTAAAAGAGGTGGTCGTCTTAGTTGCTGGTGCAATTAAGACAAATTTATGTTGTTCGGGATTTGGAATAGTTTCAGCTAACATGGCTAAAGCGATACCCCCTAAGGAATGACCTATAAAATGATCCACGGGTCCGACTGATTTTATTATTTGCGCAATGGCATTTAAATAAAGTAATATATTAATGTATTTGCCTTGACTTAAGCCATGTCCTGGGGCATCAAAAATCAAAACACGAAAGCCCCTTTTTAATAAGGGTGCAACATATTGCTCAAATTTATATCCGTAGCTAGCATAGCCGTGTGAAATAAGTATGGTTTTGTTATTGCTTTTTTGAGAAGTCCATTCATAACCTTTTAATTGAATACCATCCGATAAGGTGACTGTTAACGGTTTGGCTTGGTGAAAAATGGCAGGTGCCTTTTTTTTCTTATACTTAGGATAGGGGGTACAAAATAATTCAAAGGCTTTCTGGCCAGCAATAGCGGGTGAAACAAGGGCTAGGGTTTTGAATTTAGTCCTCAAATACTTTAAGTACATTCTTTCGGATAACCCTATTATTGCCATTATTTTTAAAAATTTGTGCAAAGATAGTTTGGTAAAGCACAGTACAATCATTTTTTTTGTATTTCGCAAATGAAATTGAGACTTTGACTAGAACATTGGAGGATTAAAGTTATTTTTGCAAAAATCTATTGTGGACTTATGTATTCATTAAAAATCAATTTTGAAGAAAAAGGACTTGCGCCTGTTACTTTAACCAATATAGCGCCGGATGAAAGCTTGCTTGAAGTGCTATTAGAGGCAGGTATTGAGCTACATCATAATTGTGGTGGGGTATGTGCATGTAGCACTTGTCATATTTATATTAAAACAGGGGCAGGGCATGTTGCTGAACTCTCGGACAGAGAGGAAGACTTTATTGATCGTGCTGTTAATCCTCGTATTGAGTCAAGGTTAGGTTGCCAATGTATTTTAGCCAAGGGGGGTACTGGGGAATTAGAAATCATCTTACCTGACCAAACACAATTTTTAGGGGAGTAGCCGAGTTAAAGGCATTTTTCATCTCGAATAGTACATTAGCGTCGGAAAGAAATAATTATAAGAATATTACCAATAAAAGAATAAAGTAAAATCAATTAATATGAGTCAGTTTGAACCCCCGATTTTTTGGAATGATCATGAAGACATCGCTCAAAAATTATATGAGAAGTTCGGTGATGATTTTACAGAAGCTAAAATATATCGTATTCGTTTTACGGATCTTTTAGATTGGATACTAAGTTTACCTCATTTTGAAGGTACTAAGGAACAATCTACCGAGGGTCATTTGGAAATGATCCAAAGTGCCTGGGTGTATGAGTGGAGGGATAATCAAAAATAGGCTTACATTTGTTTAACAAAAAGTATTCGCCTTGTTAGCTAGTTTTAAAAAAATAGTTTGTTTTGTATTTGATGTTGATGGTGTATTGACCAACGGCAATTTATTAATTATGCCCAATGGGGTGATGGCTAGAAGCATGAATATAAAAGATGGCTATGCATTACAATTAGCGGTGAAAAAGGGATATCAAGTTTGGATTATTTCTGGGGGTAATTCGGAGGATGTAAAAAATAGATTGGCCCTGTTGGGTATCAAGGAAGTGCATATGAAAGTGGGGAATAAAAAGGAATTATTACAATCATTAGCCTCGGAACATAATATTGCTTTAGATACCATATTGTATATGGGTGATGATATGCCTGATTACGAAGCGATGCAATTGGTGGGTATTGCAGCTTGTCCTAGTGATGCTGCAATGGATATAAAATCGATCGCACAATATAAGGCCTTGACCAAGGGTGGGGAAGGTTGCGCGCGGGAAGTCATCGAAAAGGTATTAAAGCTAAATGATCTCTGGGATATAGATGATCATATTGTGGCCAAATAAATAAATTCAATTCATTTGAAATTACTTTTATCTTTTTGTAGGCTTATTCGATGGCCTAATTTGTTTTTTATAATATTGTCGCAATGTTTGTTTCAGTATTGTATATACAATCCCTTATTCCATATTAATCGTAGTGATACACCTGTCTCCTTTTTTTTAATGATGTTGGCATCTGTCTTTATTGCTGCCGCAGGTTATGCAATTAATGATTATTTCGATGTGAACATTGATCAGGTGAATAAGCCAACTAAAGTGGTGGTGAGTAATATTATCAAAAGAAGATGGGTTATTTTTTGGCATTTCTTTTTTAGCTTGTCTGGCATTTACTTAACCTTAATCGCATTTTCATTTCAGCAGTATTGGCATATTCATTTAGCCAACTTGCTTTCTATTTTATTATTGTGGTTTTATTCAACCAATATTAAAAAAAAGTTACTCATTGGTAATGTGCTTATTGCTATTTTAACAGCTTGGGTATTAGGGGTAGTGTATTTTTCTAAGTTCACGATGACTGAATTAATCAACGTGCGTAATGCAACCCCAACAGACCTGCGTTTATTCAAATTGATGATACTGTATGCTGCTTTTGCTTTTGTATTAACCATCATTAGGGAAGCACTTAAAGATATTGAGGATATGGAAGGGGATGCAAAATTTGGATGTAGAACACTGCCCATTGTTTGGGGATTAAAAGCAACCAAAGTGTATTTAGCAGTATGGCTGGTGGTGGTGATTGGGGTATTAGCCATCATACAACTTTATGTAGTTCCATTTGGCTGGTGGTTAAGTATTGTTTATTGTATTTTTTTTATTATCGCGCCCTTGGTGTTGGTGTTATACAAGTTAAATAAATCATTCACCAGTAAGGATTTTAATGTCCTTAGTAACTGGGTTAAATTAGCGATGTTGGCAGGGGTGCTATCGATGGTGTTTTTTTATTTTTTATATTGATCCCCCCCTTTTACAAAATTGAATTTACATCATGGAACCATTCATATTAGCTTCTCAATCACCACGTCGCCAAATGTTGTTAACCTGGGCGGATGTTCCATTTGAAGTGATTGTTTCCGATTCAGATGAAACCTTCCCTGCGAACATGGATTTAGATGAAGTGCCAGTATATATTGCAAAAAATAAAGCGGAGGCGGTGCATAAAAAAATAAAATTGGGCTATCCGCAACATATAAATAAACACATTGTTGCAGCAGATACTATTGTCGTGTTGGAAGGCAGTGTATTAGGCAAGCCTGCCAATAAAGCCGAAGCCATTGCTTCCTTAACTGCATTATCTGGTAAAACACATCGGGTCATTACAGGGGTAGTATTAATTTACCATGGTAAAGAATATACATTTAGTGAAACCACCTTGGTCACATTTAATTTATTGACATTGGATCAAATTGAATACTATGTTGAAAATTACAAACCATATGATAAGGCAGGTAGTTATGCGATTCAGGAATGGATTGGGGTTGTTGGAATACAAAGTATTCAAGGTGACTTTTATAATGTAATGGGTTTGCCTGTGAGTAAACTATTGCAAAAAATAAAGCAACTAGAAGAAGCCTAGTTGCTTTAGTAATTTTTTATAATTTATTCTTTTATTTTAGCGCAGTCAGTTTTTTTAGCTTTATTGCCAGTTAAATGCAATGTCTAATTCAACATCAGGGTGTAAGCTTCTTTCTACAGGGCAAGTGCGTGCAACACGCTCTAAAATTTCTTTTGTTTTTTCGTCTACATGTAAACCAGCAGGCATGGTAACATGTGCTATAATTTTTCCAATCCTACGTGGATCAGAAACCATCACTTTTGTTACTTCCACTTTGGCGCCATCTAATAGGATGTTCATGGTTTCGGCTTTAATCCCCATGGTGGTTATCATACAAGCACCTAAACCTGTTGCAATTAAGTCGGTAGGTGAAAATCGTTCTCCTTTTCCTTTGTTGTCGGTAGGCGCGTCGGTTTCAATGGCAGAGCCGCTTTGTAAATGAAGGCAGGTGGTTCTTAAATTAGATGCGTAAGTAACTGTTGCTGTCATAGCTCGTATTGAATGATTTTAAAATAATTACTTGTATCGGTGGCTTAATAAATTAAACTGCACTGTTTTGTAAAGTTGCTATACTTTGATTACTGGAATTTAAACGAACAGTGACGATTAAGGAGAGGGCAAAGTACACCATCACTATTAAGTTTAGTTGTGGAATATGTTTACTGGCACCAAACCAATCACCCATAAAATAAATAATGCCAAATCCAAATAGGCATTTCAAAATTTCCCACACATAAGCATATTTGCTACCATCCATCAGGTCGGTTAAAGCATAAATATAAATAAATACAAAGGCACCATAAATAAACATATTTGGTAAGCCAATATTGGCAATATTTCCTAACATGAAAGCGACACCGATAAAGATGATCAGAAGTTGCATCCAAGCCCATGAAATAAAAATGGTGTCTTGACTGGTTTTGTACTTGTCAAAATTATAAACATCATCAATTTTAAAAACTGGATTTTTTGCTGCAACATCCGCAGGGCGCCAGCCAGTAGGTTTTGACCAAACCCTTATTTTGTCTACAAAGCTATTGGCGCGCCAAGCATCCTTTATCAATAGCCACATATGTATAAAGTTAATTCTAATGGGATTCCAAGTTCTCATTGGACGTGTAATGCCATATACGGGGGGGATGTCCGCGCGTTCTTCCATAAAAGTGCCAAACATTTTATCCCAGATAATAAATATTTGTCCTAAATTTTTATCGAGGTATTCATTGTTAAATGCGTGATGTACTCGGTGATGTGAAGGGGTAACAATGATTTTTTCTAAAAATCCCATGCGATTAATATATCTGGTATGATACCAGAATTGTGCAAAAAATTGAATGGGTGTAACTGTTGCAACTACTAATGGCGAAATACCTAATAAGGCGGCAGGAATCATGAAGATGGAAAATATTTTCACGAAGGAGGAAATAGGTTGGCGAACTGCGCAGGCCAAATCAAATTCCTCACTACTATGATGCACAATATGGCTATTCCAGAAAAAGTTATTCGCATGATCAATGCGGTGCACCCAATAATGCGAAAAGTCAAGTGCAACAAAAGCGATTACATAAGTAAGCCAATTAGTGGTAATATGGGTTAATGCAATTTTTTCTTGAATCCAGCTATAACTTATAATGGTAATACTTAAGCCTAAAACATTTTTTGTGACCATCGTAATAGCCGAAGTAAGGCTACTAACAGTATCCATGTTGTTTACCTTTTCTTTTTTGATATAGAAGCCATATAACTTTTCAAGTAATATTAAAATGAAAAATATAGGCATTGCAAAAAGTAAAATTTTTCCATATTTTTCCATAAATCAACTCGTTTTAAATTTAAGCAAATACGCCCTATTTAAGGCATACGAAGATAGCAATTTATTTTTGTGATTTAGGACTGCATTTTATATTTTTAAATATAGCGCATAAAATAGGGGTTATTAATGACAAGTCTTGTATTTTTGTGGCTGATTATAGCGCAACGAATTATGCAAGAATTACCAATAGTAAATGTTGATACGGAAACAAGAATAAAAAAACCAGATTGGTTAAGGGTAAAGCTGCCTATTGGTGAAAGCTATAAGCATGTGCGAGGATTGGTAGATAAGCATAAACTTCATACCATTTGTGAAAGTGGTAATTGCCCGAATATGGGAGAGTGCTGGGGCGAAGGCACGGCCACTTTTATGATATTAGGTAATATATGTACTAGAAGCTGCCAGTTTTGTGCTGTGGCTACAGGTCGCCCTAAACCTGTGGAATGGGATGAGCCACAACGTGTGGCTGAAGCCATTTTATTGATGAAAGTAAAGCATGCAGTATTAACCAGTGTGGATAGAGATGAATTGCCAGATGGTGGCTCCATCATTTGGTTTAATACGATTAAGGCCATTAAAACTTTGTCACGGGAAACTACCTTAGAAACGCTAATCCCAGATTTTAGAGGTATCCCTGAGCAAATACAAAGAATTATTGAAGCAGCACCTGAAGTGGTAAGTCATAATATGGAGACCGTTGAAAGAAATACACAAAAAGTAAGGGTGCAAGCAAAATACAGACGAAGCTTAAAGGTGCTAGAAACCTTAAAGCTGGGGGGCATGCGCACAAAAACGGGTATGATGTTAGGTATTGGAGAGGAGAAAGCGGAAGTGATACAAACTATGAAGGATTTAATTGGGGTCGGTTGTGATGTACTTACTTTGGGGCAATATTTACAACCCACAAAAAAGCATTTGCCTGTTCAAAGGTTTGTGCATCCTGATGAATTTGCGGAGTTAAGACAAATTGGATATGAACTTGGTTTTGATTATGTGGAAAGCGGCCCATTGGTTCGATCCTCCTATCATAGTGAAAAACATATAATACAAGGTTGGGGTAAAACAAAGTGGATGGAGGAGCAAGCTTTATTAAAATAGTTTGAATATTTTAATAATTATTTAGCAAGCCTGTTTTCGTCAACAGCAACTTACAGATTTATAATAGAAGAAATTTAAAATAATAATGTCCCCCCGAGTTCTCGGGGGGGCATTATTTATAGATGGGGTAGTAAAACTAATTTTAGTAAATATAACTATAGTTCCCACATTAAAGCACTCGCGCCTAAAATGGCCGCATCAGATTCCTTTAAATGGCTAACCAATATTTTTACTTTGTTTTGAAATATCTCAATCACATTTGCTTCCAGATGTTCGCGGGTTGGTTTTAAAATTAAATCACCTGCTTTTGTTAAGCCTCCAAATAATATAATTGCTTCAGGGCTTGAAAACATAACAAAATTAGCCAATGCCATTCCTAAAACTTTTCCAGTAAATGCAAAAACTTCTATGGCAACTTCATCCCCTTTGGTAGCGGCTTCAAATACTGCTTTTGAATTTAATGCTGATTTAGGTATATCACGTAATAAACTTGGTCGATCTGTAGTTTCTAATATTTCAATAGCGGATTGTGCAACACCAGTAGCAGAGGCGTAACTTTCCAATGATCCTTTTTTGCCTGTGCCTGTATGTAATCTGCCATTAGGGATGATGGTGGTATGTCCTAATTCACCAGCAAAGCCATCATGTCCATAGACAAGTTGGCCATTGGCAACAATACCACTTCCAACGCCTGTGCCTAATGTGATCATGATAAAATCTTTCATGCCTTGCGCAGCGCCATACATCATTTCCCCAACAGCAGCAGCATTTGCATCATTGGTCAAACGCACAGGAATTTTAAATTTATCCTGTAACATACGTGCCAAAGGTATAATTCCTTTCCATGGCAGGTTAGGAGCATATTCAATATTGCCTGTATATACATTTCCGTTAGGAGCGCCTACCCCAATACCTTTAATGCGACCAACACCGCCTACTTTTTCAATGAGTATACTTAGTTCCTGATGTAATTCATCAATAAAAGTATGCACCTGTTCGTGCTTTTTTGTTGATATCTCACTTGCAAATAAAACATTGCCTACATTATCAACGATACCAAATTTGGTACCTGTTCCTCCAATATCAACTCCAGCTACAAAAGCGTCCATTGTATAATTTTATAATATTCAATTAATGTCCTCCACTTACTTGTGCATCAAAATCAAGTCCTTGCTTCTTTAAAACACTCTTTAATTTTAAAGCAAGTAAGGCTAAAATAGCAAAGCATACTGCGGCTAAAATATAAGATTGGTGCATACCAACACTTGGATTATCTCCTAATACGCCTTGCAAAGGTGGGATAATAGCACCTCCTAAAATCATCATAATTAAAAAGGCAGATCCTTGACTTGTATACTTTCCTAATCCACCAACACCTAATGAGAAAATACAAGGCCACATTACTGAACAGGCTAAACCACCTGCCATAAAAGCATATACTGAAGTAATGCCAGTGGTGAATACACCAACCAGCATTGCTGCAGTTGCAAAAATGGATACAGCAAATAATGTTTTAACAGGCTTCTCTTGACCATAAAAGAAAGTAGCGATTGCGATTACAATAAATATTGCATAGCCATATAAATCAGAAACGTCATTGCCATAAATTTTACTAACGCCTAATACGACTGCAAAAGCAATAAATGGAACAACAATCATCATCAACTTTTTCATATTGCCTTTCAAGTTAAAAACACTCACCGCACCCGTCCAACGACCAATCATTAAGCTACCCCAATATAGGGAGATGTATTTAGAAATTTCGCTTTCATCTAATCCCAATTCAGTGATATACCCAGGATTCTTTAATAATGCACCAAAGTTATTATCAATGGTAACCTCAACACCTACATAAATAAATATGGCCAACATGCCATAAATAAGTTGTTGGTATTTCATTGCACCCCAACCTGCATCATTTTTAATTGCACTTTTATTTGAGTAAAATAGAATTACAACTACTGATGCTAATGTCATTATTAGCAAGTTTAATTTTGGAACAGCTGTCAATTGACCCACTACGATGATTGCGCCAATTAATAAGGTCATAATTAATAGAGAACCAGCTGCTTTGTTGGCTGTTTCAAACTTTTCATCATTTTTACCATCAGGTAATTTTTTTGAGATGCTAAAAAATATAGCTACGGCAGCAAATACAACAGCTACAATTAAGTAAAGCAAGTTGATATTGGTAACAGTGACTACGCTGTTTTTTGCAGCAGGGCTGCCAAACAAGAAAAAGCTTACAATCAATGGCCCAATGGTTGTACCAATACTATTTAAGCTACCCCCTAAATTTAAACGGTGTGAACCAGTAGCTGGGTCACCTAATAATATAGCAAACGGTTGTGCCGCTGTTTGTTGTAATGAAAAGCCTAATGCCACCACAAAAAATGCAGCTAAAATTGCTGGGAATGAATTCGCATTGGCTGCAGGTATAATTAGTAATGCGCCAACCACTGAAATCCATAAACCGTAGATAATACCTTTTTTATACCCAATCTTATTTAAAATGTCATACCCAATCAGGTTGGAGCATAAAAATAAAATTAAAGATCCAATAAAGTAAGCACCATAAAACGCAGAACCAATCAATTGAGATTCAAATTGACTTAAGTTGAAATGGGTTTTAGCAAAAGGGATAAAAATACTATTGGAGGCGGCAATAAATCCCCAAAAGAAGAATACAAGTACTAGGGTACTTAATGCACCTGTGTTGGTTGGTTGTTTGGTTTGGCTCATAAAATTCGGTAGTTTAATCGTTTATCGTTTTTCGATTGTGTAAAATACTTAAAATAATAATTGAATGTTCACTTTGGGGCAAATCAATCATTAAATATTTTATTGATATATAAGGATATTTATAGTAAATTTTAAAATTCAATAAACTTTCATAAATGATAGTTTTACATATAACCGCAGCTTGATATCCTATGTCGAAGGCAGGGGGATTGGGAGGTGTTGTTGGGGCTTTGACTAAGTATCAAAAAACATGGGTAATGAACAATGGGGCATCCTTCACTACAATTACCTGCATTATCTGCAATCGTTTAAAAATAAATGCTTTTATAATTGTTTTGTTTTCAATATTTTACAGGGGATAAGCACAATTTTTATTGAGTTTTCCACAAAAATTTGTTTTAGGATAAAGTTCATAATTAGGTAACATTAACCTGTGACCTTTGTATAATTAATCCAACTCGATAAAAACATTACCTTATGAAATCAAACAACAAAGCAATGTTATATGAAGCCGTTTCGGAATTCATACAATTGCACGCCTTTGATCATTTGTTAGACAATGAATTAGCGCAGTTAAAATCCTTAATAAATCAATGGTCACAAGCTATTGATATTAATGAAATGAAAGAGCTTACTGAAAAACTAGTTCCTTTTTTAAGTAAAGCAAACTTTTTTGTAGAATCAATTTCTCCTGCAGCCATTCAATTGTGGTTTTATGCATTGTCCTACAATGAAATTCCTATTGGAAATATGATGCAAGGTTTTAGTAATTCAAATGAATTAGCATAAAAACTATTTGATTGAATTAGTATAAAAGGGTTTAAAATAATAACGCCCCTCGAAAAATCGAAGGGCGTTATTATTTATAGTGAAACGTATATTTTTGACTACTTATAATTAATTATAACAAACTTTTCTTTAATGCAGTTTTACCTTCTCCAATTTTAAAACCATTGTGGTATACTTCAACTTTGTATTCCCCTTCGGTAAATTTATTGGATTGTTTAAAATCGTAGCTCACAGGCAATGCAACATTTTGTTCATATACCACGGAAAGTTTATTTGCATAACTACGTGCGCCATCTTCTCTGGTATTAAAATTGCCGCCATCACCAATGGCTTTTCCGTCTGGACCTGTAATGCAAACATATAATTCCTGTGTTCCTGAAGGGGTGATTTTGTTTTTATCAATCATAAATGCCAGACGAATCAAGTTGGCTCTTTTAGCAGTTGCAGTAGCTCTTTCACTGCCATTACTTTTAATACGGATCGCTTGGATGGTAAAAGTAGAAGCATGAAGGGTTGAGCCAATGTCCTGTAGTCGCTCTTTTTCCTTTTTAGTTGAATTGAGGTTGGACGACAAGCTTGAATTTTGGGTGGTTAATTCCTGATTTTGGACATTCAATTGCTTGTTTTCTTCTTGTGCTTTACCTAAGTCAGCCAGTAAGTTATTTACCTTGCCATTTAATTCTGAAATCATTGATTTTGCCTCGCCTAATTCCTTATCCGTCGCTTCTTTTTTCCTTAAAATATTACTAATATTCATTTTAAGCTTTTGGATAGCCACTGATTTTTCCTGTAATTCACCTTGTAAACCAGTATTTTCCTGGTTCAAAGAGTCCACTTTTGCAGATGCAGCGATGAAGTCCGCTTGAATACTATTTTTTGTACTGTCTAAAACGGCTACCTCGGTGGTATAATTGGTAATAATTTCCGTTTTTGTATTATTGGTATTAACAAAATAAATCCAAGAGCCAATTAAGGCGATTATTAATACTACAATAGAAATTTTACTTCCGTTATTATTTGTTTCGTTACTCATAAAATGATTATTTAATTGACCGCAAAGGTAGAATAATAATAAACAATTTGTGGAATGTAATTGCAAAAACTTGCTAATAGGTCGTTAAATTAATTTTATATTTGCTCATGCCCACTTCAAAAATTATTGCCAATTGGAAAAATAAGGTGTTTGATGCCGTTTATTGGCTCGAAGGGGAGGAGCCGTATTATATTGACCAAGTGGTCAATTATGCGGAACATCAGTTACTTTCTGAGGCGGATCAATCCTTTAATTTGACTGTTTTTTATGGCAAGGATGCTGATTGGGCGCAGGTCATTAATGCTTGCAAAAGATATCCAGTGAATGCGGAAAAGCAAGTGGTTATTTTAAAGGAAGCGCAGCACATGGGGCAAATCGAAAAGTTAGAATCTTATATCGAGAAGCCTTTGTCCTCCACTATTTTAGTGATTGCTTACAAAGACAAAAATGTAGATGGTCGTAAAAATTTTGGGAAATTACTCAAAACAAAATCCATTTTTATAGCGACTAAAAAAATGTATGACAATAAATTGCCAGAATGGGTGGGTGGATTTGTTTCAGAAAAAGGTTTTCAAATTTCTTCTAAGGCAGTTCAAATTATTGTGGATCATATTGGGAATGATATTAGTCGTATTCAAAATGAAATAGACAAGTTGGTCGTAAATTTGGGCGATCGAAAAAAAATCACGGAAGATGATATTGAAAAATACATTGGCATTAGTAAGGAATACAATGCATTTGAATTTCAAGACGCCATTGCGCAACGCAATTTTTCAAAAGCAATACGCATGATTCAATATTTTGAATCCAATAACAAAGCGGCACCTATACAATTAATACTACCCACATTGTATTCTTTTTTTAGTAAGCTTTATGCGGTGTATGGTTTGGGAAGTAGGGATGAGAAAACAATTATGAGTGAAGTGGGCGCTAATTTTTATGCAGTTAAAAATTTATTAATTGCTGCGCGTAACTATCCTGTGGGTAAAGTGCAACATATACTTATTCTTATACAGGAATATAATTTAAGGGTATTAGGGATTAATGATGCAGACAATACAGATGGGGACTTGCTCAAGGAATTGGTCGTAAAAATTATGGATCCCGCCCTTATGGATATTGCTGTAAAATAGTCATCGCTGTTTGTTTATCTAAATGCAATTGATTTTTTAGTGCATCTAATCCACTAAATTTCACTTCCCCTCTGATAAATTCATAAACGGATACCGTGATGGTATTTTCATAAATATCTGCATCAAAATTGAAAATATGAACTTCAATTACTTTCTTTTGTCCATCAACGGTTGGGCGAATACCAATATTCATCATCCCGTCGTATACTTTTTCACCGAAACAATTACCATGCACTCTAACTGCATATACACCATTCGCAGGTATTAATTTTTCTTCATTTAAAATATGCAAATTTGCGGTGGGATAACCAATGGTGCGACCAATTTGATTCCCTCTTACAATGAATCCATCAAAAAAGTAAGGGTAGCCTAATAGTTGATTTGCTTTAATGCTATTTTGTTCAAGTAGATAATTTCGAATCAGGGTTGAACTTATAATTTCACCATTCACTAACTCCTCATTGATTTCTTTCACATTAAAATGATGTGTTTTCCCAAGGGATTCTAATAATTCAAAATTTCCCATCCTGCCTTTGCCAAAATGATGATCATACCCAACAATAATGGTATGGGGATGAAAATGGGCTACTAAAAAATCCAGGACATATTCCCCAGCAGTCAAATTGGAAAAAAGATAATCAAAATTGACTACCACCAAGTGGTCAATATTGGCTTTTTCAAGTAATTGAATGCGTTCGTCTAAGCAAGTGAGTTGTTTAATTTCACCTGGGATAGAGGAGATAATTTTACGGGGGTGTGGGTGGAATGTAATTATCACGCTTTCCCCAGCTACTTGTTGGGCAATTTCCTTGATTCTTTTAATAATTTGGAGGTGTCCAGTATGAACACCATCAAACGCCCCTGTTGTAATAACAGCGTTTTTAAAAGGGGGTAATTGTTTTAAATCGTAATGAACCTTCATCTATTATTGCTAAATATGGCACAAATGTAAAACAATTGTACCTTTGTGCCATAAACCAATTTTCATCAATGTCATTGTATGCCCAACGCGGGGTTTCCGCTCAAAAGGAAGAAGTTCATGCAGCTATCCAACATTTAGACCAGGGATTGTATCCAAACGCATTTTGTAAGTTGTATGCCGACTATTTGGGTGGGCAATCTGATTATATCAATATTATGCATGCGGATGGTGCTGGAACCAAAAGCATCTTGGCATATATCTATTGGAAGGAAACTGGGGACGCAAGTGTTTGGAAGGGTATAGCGCAGGATGCGATTGCTATGAATTTAGATGATTTATTATGTGTGGGTATTTATGATCAAATATTATTTTCATCTACCATTGATCGAAATAAATTAGTCATTACTGGAGAGGTGTTAAGTGTTTTAATTAATGGTACTCAGGACTTTTTTACTACTTTAAAAAACTTTGGTGTAAATATTGAATTTTTAGGGGGTGAAACTGCGGATGTGGGAGATGTGGTTAGAACCATTGCGGTGAATGGAACAATGACGGCTAGATGGCCTAAATCAAAATTAATCACCAACGATTTAATTGCGCCAGGACAAGTGATTGTTGGGTTTTCAAGTCACGGTAAAGCAAGTTATGAAACTGATTATAATAGCGGCTTAGGAAGTAATGGTTTAACCAGTGCGCGACATGATGTTTTAAGTAAGGAATATGCAACAAAGTATCCGGAAACTTTTGAGCCAACCCTGAATGATCAAGTGGTGTATATAGGAAAGAATAAGGTAACAGATATGTTGGAAATTCCAGGCTTTGGTTTGGTATCTGTTGGAAAATTATTGTTAAGCCCAACGCGTACTTACGCCCCGCTGGTAAAAGCAATTTTAACGGAACATTTCGAGGCGGTTAAAGGCATGATTCATTGTAGCGGTGGAGGGCAAACAAAGTGTATGAAATATTTACCAGGAAACATGCGTATTGTAAAGGATAATTTAATGGAGCCGCCACCCATCTTTAAATTAATTCAGGAAAATTCAGGAGCAAATACCAAAGAAATGTACCAGGTATTTAATATGGGCCATCGATTGGAAATTTTCACTGATTCAGCATCTGCAGCTGCATTGATCGAAATAGCAAAAACTTTTAATATTGAAGCGCAAGTGATTGGTCGTGTGGAAGCAGCAACAAGCAAAGAGTTAGTTTTAGCAGGAAGTTTTGGAAAGGAAGTATTTAGCTATTAATTTTATATAAATGCAATAAATTTAATTTAAAAGTTAAAGGCGTCAATTATCTTACACAAATTAGTACATCATGAGTGAAATTGTAGTTCAGTTGGAACATGTGAATATTTATCAAAGTGGTAATTTGATTTTACAAGAAGTAAATTTTGAAGTGCAAAAGGGTGAATTTGTTTATTTGGTAGGTAAAACCGGAACCGGGAAAAGTAGTTTACTTAAAACTTTATATGGTGAAATAACGCTTACCGAAGGGCAGGGTAAAGTGGTTGGATTTGATTTAAAGGAAATGGATTGGAAAAAACTCCCATTTTTAAGAAGGAATCTAGGGATCGTTTTTCAAGATTTTCAATTATTGACGGATCGTAATGTGCATGAAAATTTGAGATTTGTTTTAAAGGCCACAGGATGGCAGGATGAGCAATTGATCAACCAAAAGATTAATGATGTATTAGCCAAGGTAGGGCTTCAAAATAAAGGCTTTAAAATGACTTTTGAGATGAGTGGGGGCGAACAGCAAAGGGTGGACATTGCTAGGGCCTTGCTTAATTCTCCTAAATTAATATTGGCAGATGAGCCAACGGGCAGTTTAGACCCAGAAACAAGTGATGAAATCATGCAGATTTTATTCCAAATTGCCAAGGAAGATGGTACGGCGATTGTCATGGCAACCCACGATTTTATGGTCGTGAATAAGTTTCCTTCCCGTACCCTGACAACCGAGGGAGGCAGGCTGGTTGCAAAGGCCTAGATTTTCTCCACTAATTGTACACAAAGCCCCCTTTTTGACTTGAATTCTTGACTCTTTTTCTTATGTTCGCAATCATAAAAAAGTAGAAAACAAGTGAGACTAAAGTCATTAGAAATCAAGGGGTTCAAGAGCTTTGCTGACAAAACAATTGTAAGTTTTGATGATGGGATAACTGGTATTATCGGACCGAATGGTTGTGGTAAGAGTAATATCATTGATAGCATAAGATGGGTCATTGGAGAACAGAAAATTTCAGCACTCCGTAGTGAGAATTTAGATTCTTTGGTTTTTAACGGAAGTAAAACCAGAAGTGCAAGTAGTATGGCCGAAGTAAGTTTGACTTTTGAAAATACAAAAAATTTATTACCAACAGAATTCAATAATGTGACTGTAACGCGTCGTTTTTATAAAAATGGCGAGAGTGAATACAGGTTAAATGATGTGGCTTGTCGTTTAAAAGATATTCATAATTTATTTATGGATACCGGGGTGAGTACAGATAGTTATGCAATTATAGAATTAGCAATGGTGGATGATATTATCAAGGATAAGGATAATAGTCGACGTCGTATGTTAGAGCAGGCAGCTGGAATTACGATTTATAAAACGCGAAAAAAAGAAGCTAAAAACAAATTAGATGCCACTGAGCAGGATTTGGCAAGGATTGAAGATTTGATATTTGAAATCAACAATCAATTAAAAACTTTAGAAAATCAAGCGAAAAAAGCCGAGAAGTATTTTGAAATTAAGAAGGACTATAAGGATACTGCCATTGAGTTAGCTAAAGCAGCATTGGAGGGCTTTAATATAACTTACAAAGACTTAAACGAACAACAGGATGCAGAGACGGATAAAAAGTTTGAATTAGAAGCGGCTATTGCTTTGGAAGATGCTGCGCTTGAGCAAGAGCGCGTAGGTTTTATTGAAAAGGAGAAGCATTTGCAAACCATGCAGCATGCGTTTAATGATTTATTGCAAAACTTACGTTCAAAGGAAAATGATAAAAATTTAGCAGCACAACGACTTGATTATTTAAACGATAAAGAAAAATCTTTACAAGAATTTTTAGAAAGAGCGGAAGGACAATTAAAAACAATTGGTGACTCCATTGAATACACCAAGTTGCAGGTAGTGGATGAGGAAAAAGTATTTCAAGATTTTAAAGCAAGGGTAAAGCAATCACAACTTGAATTAACCAATAAGCGAACTGATTTTGATGATCAAAGATCGGTGTTGGATAACTTAAGACAACAATACCAACAAATCCAACGCAATCAATTTGATGCGGAGAAAAAAGTAGCCGTTGCTGATACTTCTATTCAAAATATACAAAGATCACAACTTCAGTTAGAAGAGGAGCAAGGACATAGGGTGATACAAATTGAAACCATAACGGCACAACTAGCAGAAAAAGAAGCTGCATTGGCTTCCAATAAAGCACATTTGGCTGAATTGCATTTGCAACATGATAATGCTAAGGCGGGTATTTTTGAAACCCAGGAGCAATTAGAAAAATTAAGAGCTCAATTGGCCGATGAAACAAGAATCTTAGATGCCAAAAAGAATGAGTACGATTTATTGAAAAGTTTAGTGGACTCCATGGAAGGATATCCTGATAGCGTTAAATTTTTACATAAAAATACAGGGTGGAATCATAGTGCACCCATTTTATCCGACATTTTATATGTTAAGGAAGAATATCGCACAGCCGTTGAAAATGTATTAGAGCCTTATTTGAACTATTATGTTGTTAATAATTTACAAGAAGGCTTGCAGGCAATTCAATTGTTAGATGAAAATAAAAAAGGGAAGGCTAACTTCTTTTTGCTCGATCAATTAAAAGGATTAAGTGCAGTAGCGGCACCTGCAAATACGATTGCGGCATTGTCGGTGTTGGAAGTGGATAGTAAATATGCATCATTGGCAAGTCAATTGTTGGGTAATGTGTTTATTGCTGAAAATGAGCAAGCTTTGCAAACTGAGTTTGACGGTATTCTTTTAGAAAAAACAGGTAAGTACGTTAAAGGCAAGTATACCTTGACTGGCGGAAGTGTTGGTATTTTCGAAGGTAAAAAAATTGGGCGTGCAAAAAATCTAGAAAAATTATTAGCCGACATTCAATCACAAGAAAAAATTGTGAATGAATTAAAGGAGAAAATTCAGGTGAAGCACAATGCTGTTTTAACATTTAACGAATTATTGAAGGAAAATGAAATTAGAGCCATTGAGCAATTAGTGAATACTTTAATCAATGAAGTATTTGCAAATAAAAATAGGTTGGAGAATTTACAATTAGCCCAAACCTCTGCTGCGACTAAGCTGAAAGAATTTGAGGAAAAATTACAATTTGAACATACTGCAATAGCGGATACAAGAATTTCTTTTGAAGCTTTAAATAGTTCCTTACAGGAAACACAAACTAAATTAGAGGCCATTGAGTTGGCTTATCAAGCAGCTGAGCAAGCCTATCATTTAGCATCTGGTGAGTTTAATGAGATGAATTTGCAATTGACGAAGCAGCAAAGTAAAATTGAAGCTTTACAACAGGAAGTTTTATTCAAGGAAAATCAATTGAATGATTTACATGCGCAAATTCAAACAAATAGTGTACAATTAACGGAAGCTTCAGCAGCTATTATTGAAAGTAGCGACCAATTAACTTCATTACAAGAAGGTTTGGTTGCATCTATTAGAATTAAGGAAGAAGAAGAATTAAAATTAAATGAAGCAGACCAAACTTATTATAAGTTAAGAAATGATTTACAGGAAAAGGAAAGTGCATTAAGGCACTTGGTGAAATCAAAGGAATTGGTAGATCAATTAATTAATGAGATTAAGGATAAGTTGAATAACTTAAAATTACAATTAGCAGGAACTAAAGAGCGATTGAACGTTGAGTTTAAAGTTGAAATTGAGGATATCTTAGATGAAGGTCGTTTAACAGACACTTCTTTAGATGAATTACAAGCCAATACAGACAGAATGAAAAAGCGTCTGGAAAATATGGGTGAAGTAAATCCAACTGCCATTGAAGCGTATACTGAAATGAAAAAGAGATATGATTTCATTGTAGAACAAAAGAATGACTTGGTCACTGCTAAGGATAGCTTAATGTTGACGATCCAGGAAGTAGAAGCGACTGCAAATCAGGCTTTTTTGGCGACTTACAATACAGCGCGTGAAAACTTCCAAAAAGTATTTAAAGCACTATTTACAGAAGAAGATTCTTGTGATTTAATATTGGTTGATCCAGATAATTTAGCTGAAACTACCGTTGAAATTGTAGCACGCCCTAAGGGTAAAAAACCATCTTCGATTAGCCAATTGAGTGGAGGGGAGCGTACCTTAACAGCAACTGCGATGTTATTTGCAATTTATTTAATCAAGCCAGCACCATTCTGTATTTTGGATGAGGTGGATGCACCATTAGATGATGCGAATGTGGGCAAGTTTACACAAATGATTAAAAAGTTCAGTGATAATTCACAGTTTATCATTGTAACACACAATAAGCAAACGATGAGTGCAGTGGATGTTATTTATGGTGTCACCATGCAGGAGCCTGGGGTCAGTAAATTAGTTCCTGTTGACTTTAGAAGTTTGAATAACTAATTACTTTCGTTTAAAATAATTAAAAGGGGTTGCTTCAAAATGAAAGCGCCCCTTTTTTAAATTAAAAATTTATTTTTACTGTGCTTAAATCAGCGATTATATTATTTGTTGTATGTTTTTTATTATACCTGCCATTTAGTAGACAGCCTGATTATTTTGATAGTGAAACTTCACCTGCAGTGATTAAAATGAAATCAGGTTTGATGGTTGCTGAATATTCGGAATATGGAAAATATTATTCCATTAAAGTGGATTCAGTTAAGTATCATAATAGGATAGGAGCGCGTGTGGAAGTTATTTATGAATTACGCGAACCTGCAGATGCTAAATTAAATCAAGCTTGGGGGTATTGGTTGATCCCGATTGAATTGGCCTGGTCTTTTGGTGGATTTGCCCTGTTATTAGGGGTAGCTTATGCAACCACATATCGGCCGCATCCCAATGCCATTGCGGAGCAATTAAAAGGAACTGATGCACCTAAGAAAAAGTATGAATAATTGAAAAAGGGAGGAGGAGTTAAAAAATATTAAAAAAAGAATAAATGTATTTTTTAAGCGCCAGAGAATAAACACCTATGCCTCGGCGCTCAGATCGCTTCGCTCACAATGTTCGCTCGACATAGCATTTATTCATCTTATGCTTTAAAAAAAAGTGGGTAGGGCAGTAAAGTTAGCGTTTGAGTAGGCGTTTTATTTCCTTGTCAACATCTCGATTCTTGATGGTTTCTCGTTTGTCAAATTCCTTTTTACCTTTGGCCAAACCAATCTCCACTTTGGCATAGCGTTTTTCATTAAAAAATATTCGTAGTGGGATGATGGAAAAACCTTTCTCTTTCACCTTGCCTTCTAATTTTTCAAGCTCTCTTTTATTTAATAGTAATTTGCGATCGTGTACTTCAATGTGGTTGTTTTTATTACCATGGGTATAGGCATTAATGAATAAACCCCTTACCCAAAGTTCTCCTTTGTCAAACATGCAAAAGGAATCATTAAAACTTACCTTACCCTCTCTGATCGATTTTACTTCAGTGCCTAACAATACAATGCCAGCCTCATACTTATCCTCGATGTGGAAGTTAAAATAGGCTTGCCTATTATTGAGTTCGGTTTGTTTCACCACTTTTGCCATAAAAAATAATCCCGGTCTCGTTGCTAGGGACCGGGAACAAAAGTAATATAAGTATTCTGTTTTTGAATTAGAAACTTAGGCTAGGGATTATTTAATTTCTAAATAGGAAGGCGACTTCAGAAAGCTTGTTTTTTAACTCCTTACGATCAATGATAAAGTCTAAAAAACCATGTTCTAATAAAAATTCACTTCTTTGAAAACCAGGAGGTAAATCTTTTTTTATTGTTTCCTTAATGACCCTTGGGCCTGCAAAACCTATTAAAGCACCTGGTTCAGCAATATTAATATCGCCTAACATACCAAAGCTTGCTGAAATTCCTCCAAAAGTAGGATCGGTTAACAAGGAGATGAATGGTAATTTAGCATCACTTAATTGGGATAATTTACCACTTGTTTTTGCTAATTGCATTAAGCTAAAAGCACTTTCCATCATACGCGCGCCACCACTTTTACTAATCACTAAAAATGGGTGCTTATGTTGTATACAATAATCAACTGCACGACTAAATTTTTCACCCATCACACTGCCTAAGGAGCCGCCGATAAATTCAAAGTCCATACAAGCAACTACGATGGACTCGTCGTTTACTATTCCAACAGCAACACGCATGGAATCCTTTAAGTCTGTTTTTGCATGAATTTCATCCAATCGTTTTTGATAATTTTTTAAATCAGTAAAATTCAAGGCGTCTTTACTTTTTATATTATCAAATAATTCAGTGAATTCGGCATCGTTAAATAAAATATCAAAATATTCATCACTACCAATTCGGTGGTGAAAATTACACTTGCTACATATGTATAAATATTCCTTTAGTTCGGAACTGGTACATATGTGATTACAGGAGGGGCACTTTGTCCATAATCCTTCCGGCGTTTCTTTTTTATCAGCAGTGGAAGTCGTAATCCCTTTTCTTATCCTTTTAAACCACCTGGATTTACTAGCATCATTGCCAATAGTTTCCTCGCCAGTTAGGTTTACTTCAATATCTTCTTCTCGGTTTTTCATTGGCATCGATTTAAAATTACATACACGGGCTATAATAGCTATTGTGCGTATGCAATCGGATTCGTTATTATGAAGTTATAAAAAAATAAACAGCCACCTAATTTTGGGTTAGTGTGGCTATGTTAAAATTTTGTTTAAGCGTTACGGTTAATACAGTTTAAGTCATTAAAGGCAATTTCTAGACGTGAAATAAAGGATTCTTCCCCTTTTCTTAACCAAACTCTAGGATCGTAAAACTTTTTATTGGGCTTGTCTGATCCATCCGGATTTCCTAATTGTGTTTGTAAGTAGGCTTCATTTTTAATATAATATTTCAAAATACCTTCCCAGAAAGCCCATTGCAAATCGGTATCCAAATTCATTTTAATTGCACCATATCCAATGGCTTCTCTAATTTGATTTTGAGGAGAACCTGAACCACCATGGAAAACAAAGTAAACGGGTTTTGCTTCAGTCTTTAAATGGTTTTGAATATATACCTGACTATTGTTTAAAATATCGGGTCTTAATTCAACATTACCTGGACTATAAACGCCGTGTACATTTCCAAATGCAGCTGCTACAGTAAACATATTGCTGATTTTACTTAATTCAGTGTACGCATATGCAACATGTTCGGGTTGTGTATATAATTTGTCATTTTCAACACCACTATTATCAACGCCATCTTCTTCACCACCCGTTACGCCTAATTCAATTTCAATACTCATTCCCAATGGCGCCATTCTTTTAAAGAAGGTAGCTGATGTTTGAATGTTTTCTTCCAGAGATTCTTCGGATAAATCCAACATGTGTGAACTAAATAAAGGTTGTCCTTTTTCCTTATTGTATTGTTCTCCCGCATCAATTAATGCGCTGATCCATGGGAGCCATTTTTTTGATGCGTGATCCGTATGTAATACAACGGGAACATTATAAAATTTAGCTACTTGATGCACATGCAATGCACCTGCAATCGCACCTTGAATATTGGCTTGCATATTATCGTTCGGCATGCCTTTTCCTGCGATGAATTGCGCACCGCCATTTGAAAATTGTATAATGATAGGAGCATTCACCTTTGCGGCTGTTTCGATAGCTGCATTAATGGTGTCTGTACCTGTTGTGTTTACTGCTGGAATTGCAAAATTGTTGGCTTTGGCATCCTTGTATAATGCTTCTAATTCTTTGCCAAATAAAACGCCAGAAGGATACTTACTCATAATTTAAATATTGAGTGGCAAATATACAAATTCTTGTCCAAACAAAGGTTAGTCTAATAGGGGGATGGACTAGCTACAATTCGTAATAAAATAAGGGAAATTGATTCAACAATTATCCCAATTGTGGGAAATTTCTCGGTATAGGAATGCCGTTATAAAAAGCCTTTACTTTTCATCCAATCGTCATTATATACTTTGCCCACATACCTGCTGCCATGATCATGAAAAATACAAACAGCAACATCGGTTGGCTTGAGTTTATCTTTTAATTGTATTAATCCTTGCAGACAACTACCAGCGCTATAACCACAAAAAAGGCCTTCTTCTTTTGCTATTCGTCTTGTCATTAATGCACCGTCCTTGTCATTCACTTGTTCAAAATGATTGATGACAGACATGTCATAATTTTCTGGTACAAAATCTTCTCCAAATCCTTCAGCAATATAAGGGGCTACTTTAGAATGATCAATTTCGCCAGTATTAAAATAATGTGTTAATAGAGATCCAACAGGATCAATAGCCCAAACTTGAATATTTGGATTTTGTTCTTTTAAAAATTTTGCAATACCTGTAATGGTGCCACCGGTTCCAGCTGTACAAACTAAATGGGTAATTTTTCCTTCCGTTTGTTCCCAAATTTCAGGACCAGTACTTTCGTAATGTGCCAAGCGATTCGCTAAATTATCATATTGGTTTACAAAAAATGAATTGGGTATTTCGTCGGCTAATTTTCGCGCCACTGAATAATAACTTTTTGGATCAGTAGGTTCCACATTTGTAGGGCATACAAACACTTCAGCACCCATGGCTCTTAAAATATCCATTTTCTCTTTACTCTGCTTGTCGGTACTCGTGAATATACATTTGTATCCTTTTACAATTGCGGCCAATGCTAAACCCATTCCGGTATTCCCACTGGTACATTCAATGATAGTGCCACCTGGTTTTAATCTTCCGTCGGCCTCAGCTACTTCAATCATCTTTAAAGCCATCCTATCTTTTATGGAATTTCCTGGGTTGAAATAATCTACTTTGGCTAGTATGGTCGCGGGAATAGATTCGGTTATTTTATTTAAACGAATTAAAGGGGTGTTGCCAATGGTCTCTAATATATTATTTAACCACATAGGAGGATTGATCAATGTTGATTTTGTAAAATTAGCGTAAAATTTAGAAAAACTAAAAGATGTTAGTAATTACTAGAGATTCGCAAAATTCGTTGTGATGATATCGCAAAATTTTGTAGCAATCAATTTTTCCCCAAGTGCGATCATGTTATAGAATGCTTTTGCATTGCTAATGCCATGTCCAATGATGACAGGTTTGTTGACACCTAAAACAGGGGTGCCGCCATAGTTTTCAAAATGAAAACGACCAAAGAATGCATCGTTTTCCAAATTTTGATGCATTGCAGCATCATACATCGCCTCAGCAGTTTTTAGAATGACGTTACCTGTAAATCCGTCACATACAATTACATCGGCTTTGTCATTGAAAATATCTCTGCCTTCCACATTACCAATAAAACGAATTGCTGTATTTGCTTTCAACAAAGGGTAGGTGGCTTGCGCTAATGCATTTCCTTTACCTTCCTCTTCGCCCATGTTCAATAATGCAACAGCAGGGTCGGTAATATTCAAAATATGCTTTGCATATAAATTGCCTAAAATACCAAATTGATTTAATTGCTCAGGTTTGCAATCTGCGTTCAAACCTACATCCACTAATATGCCTGTTTGACCATTTAGTTTGGGAAGTAAGGTTGCAATGGTGGGTCGTAAAACACCACTAATTGGCTTAATACTAAACATCGCACCAACCAACATGGCTCCGGTGTTTCCGGCACTTAAAAATGCGTCAATTTCACCAGTAGCTAACAATTTAAATCCAATAGCGATGGAGGAGTTGGGTTTTTCTTTTAAAGCCTTGGTTGGATGTTCGTGATACCCAATGACTTCAGGGGCATGTACCAAATGCAAAAATGGTGACGAAAAACTATGATCCTGAAATAAATGTTTCAGTTGTGTTTCGTCACCAATGCAAAATATGTTGTTATCAGAATTGGTAAGATATTGTTTTACGCCTTTAACAGCTTCTAGTGGTGCAAAATCACCACCCATCATATCAATACCGATATTCATTAAATTTTTATTTGAATTACGCTTTTAATGGCGCTTTTTCAGATACTAATTTACCCTTGTAGAATAATTTACCTTCTTGAACATGCGCGCGATGACGAACATGGATTTCACCAGTTGTGCCATCTTTGCTTAAGGTAACTTCTTGAGCTACGTAGTGAGTTCTTCTTTTAGCACTTCTTTGTTGTGAGTGTCTGCGTTTAGGATTAGGCATCTCTTATGTTTTAATTAGTTTATATTTATTTTACTTTTCTACTTTCTTTGTTCTTTTTTTTCCCTTTTCCCCCTTTTCTTCTTTATTTTTTTTCCTATTTTATTCCCCTAAGTCTTTAAACTTATCTAAATCCTTCCAAATTTTATTGTTTGGAATTTCATTTGGGTTGGATCTAAACTTTTGCAACTGATCCAGTATTTCCTTGTTGCAAGTGGATGCTCCTTTTTCATTTTCCTTACAAACCTTTTGCAAGGGGATACTCAAATTTATAAATTCAAAAATCCAAGCCGCTATTGAAAAATGACTTTCGTGTCGATTAATATAAAACATTTCCGGATCCTCTTCGTTGCTGTTCATGGTGTCTGGGTCGTCCACTAATTTTAAAATCAGATTAAACTCATCCCACAATTGCACCTTTAGGGGATTACCGCAACGATCGCATATGGTTTCCACCTTGCCATCCACATCAAAATGCAATTGCATAAAACCTTGGGTCTTCTCTAATTTGAGTTTCACCAATGTGTTACAATTTTCAAAATCCTGCGGTCCGAAACTAGTAAAGAACTTGTCCTCAATACGGTATTCTAACTCGTGTAAACCGGGTGTTAAACCCACAAATGCTATTTCGTAAGCCCTGTTTTGGGTCATAACCGTACTTATAAGGGTGGCAAAGTTAGTAAAAACCAACCAAAAGACAAAGTTTATCCTAATTTTACCCTATAAATAGTTCCAACTTGAACAGGAGTAAAAAAATAGACAAATGCGGTGTAAAATGGATATGGCAAATAGTTGCCCTAATGCTGTTTGTTTGCACTTTCTTCCCTGAGTTGGTACAATTGGCCTACACCAAGGTATTGTTTAAATGGGGTGCCATGGGATTGCGGCTCATCACTGGAGCGATACCTTTTTCCATTGGGGAATATTTATATATAATATTAATTATATTATTGATTTACAATACGATATTAAGTTTATATAAATTAAAATATCAAATTAAATCGCCCATTTTAACTACAAATACCTGGTATAAAGTGAGTAAAAAGGCAAGTATTATTTTTGTCATTTTTGAGTTAATCTGGGGATTAAACTATCAACAAATAACACCAGCAAAGGAATTTAACCTTCAAGTACCCAACAGCTATACAGAAAAGCAGATGGATTCCATGAGCTTATCCTTGATTAACCAACTCAATAATACAAGGTCAATTATTTCAGACAGCCAATTAAAGGCGGTTAAAGCAGACGGCCTGATAAAACATACAATTAAACATTACGCAGCTATCTCAGATCAATATCCGTTTTTAAGCTATTCCTACCCCAATGTTAAATGGGCGCAATTACCAAGATTAGGAGATTATATTGGGTATCTGGCTTTTTATCAGCCAATAACGGGTGAGGCAATCATAAGGGCTGATTTGCCCATACTAACCCTGCCATTTACAATAAGTCATGAAATTGCACATCAGTTAGGGTACGCCTCTGAAACAGAGGCCAACTTTATTGCGTATGTGGTGGCTTTAAATTCAAAGGATCCATTGTTTGAATATGCGATGCAGCTGCAATTATTTACATACAGTCAGGAAGCGCAATTGTTTATGATTGCTAAATCGGGCAATTTTAAAAAATGGGAAGCCGTCGTGAAAAGAAATAAAGCACTTTTATCACCCAAAGTGTTGTCCGATCGTCAATTCATTAGGGCATTCTTTAGTGCTAGACAAAATCAACGTATACCAGGCAGTGAAAAATTATACGATCAATTTTTAATATGGAACAAACAAGCTAGCGGTATTAATAGTTATAACGATGTGCTATTATGGGCGTTGGCTTATCAAAAAAAAACAGCTTAAAACTTATTCTTCCACATCATACTTTCGATAGGCTTGTCAGGTTGGCCACTATATTTGGCATTTGCTTTTTGGTTATAGCTTACTTCAATTTCACCATCTACCGGGAAATAAATAAGTTGTCCAATCGGCATGCCTTTATAAATTTTGACGGGTTGCTTTACTGAAATTTCAAGTGTCCAGTTGCCACAAAATCCTACATCACCTTTTCCTGCTGTTGCATGAATATCGATGCCTAATCGACCGGTTGATGATTTACCTTCTAAAAATGGAACATGTGCATGCGTCTCTGTGTATTCTAAGGTCACGCCTAAATAAAATCCTCTAGGTTCTAAAACATAACCTTCGTCTGGGATTTCAAAATAGGTAATGGTATTGTGGGCTTTTGCATCCAAAACATTGTTGTCATAAGTAGCCAACCATTTTCCTAAATGTACATCATAGCTATTACTACCCAATTCACTCCTGTCGTAAGGTGTTATTTTTATCGTTCCTTTTTC
>SHWT01000135.1 GCA_009693715.1 Chitinophagaceae bacterium | reverse complement strand
AGCAGCAATTAACAGCATTTTGCCAATTTTCCACAACCCACTAAATGCATTCAAATTCAATGGCTTATAGTGTAACTTTACCCTTAATAAATTAAAGCTATGCTTAAAGTGGGCGTGTTTGGTGTGGGGCATTTGGGTAAGTATCACCTAAATAATTGGAAGGAAATTCCCGAAGTGGAACTCATTGGCTTTTTCGACCCTAGTAATGAACACGCACATGAGGTTGAAAAAACCTATGGTCTTAAAAGATTCATGGATGAAGAAGCATTGATTGCAGCCTGCGACATCATTGATGTCGTAACTCCTACCCATTTGCATTTCCCGGTTTGCGAGATGGCGATTAAAATGGGCAAAAATGTGTTTGTTGAAAAACCAATGGCCAACACGATTGAAGAAGGCAAGGCAATCGTAAACATGGTAAAGGAAGCAAATGTAAAATTACAAGTGGGTCATGTAGAAAGATTTAATCCTGCATTTACTGCTTTAAAAGATTTGACATTAAACCCACTTTTTATTGAAGTACACCGATTAGCACAATTTAATCCAAGAGGCACTGAAGTAAGTGTGATTTTAGATTTAATGATCCACGATATTGATATTATTTTAAGTATCGTTAAAAGCGATGTTAAAAGTATTTCAGCAAGTGGTGTTGCTGTATTAACAGATACCCCTGATATTGCCAACGTACGTATTGAATTTAACAATGGTTGTGTGGCTAATTTAACCAGCAGTAGAATTAGCATGAAAAAAATGCGCAAAATTAGATTGTTTCAAAAAGATGCTTATATCGGTATTGACTTTTTAGAAAAAAATACAGAAATAATTAAATTGCAGCAACCTGACGATACCGCTGCTTTTTCATTTGATATTGAAACACACCAAGGCACAAAAACCATTTCCATCAACAACCCCGTGATTGCGCAAGGCAATGCAATTAAAGCCGAACTTAGCAGTTTTGTACATGCGATTTTAAATGACGAAACACCAGTGGTGAATGAGATGGATGGCTACTTGGCCATGGAGGTAGCACATCAAATTTTAGAAAAAATTGGTAAAAGCACTTCCAATATCAGTGAAAATAGATCAAACGATTTAGCACCTAGAGAGGATTTAGAATCAGAATAATCCTTGATTACCCTAGTCGCTTAGTTAGCACATAAGTGGCAATGGCCAAATCCAAGGGTCTTGTAATTTTGATATTTTCAAACTCCCCATCTACCAAAAATACGGGTTGCCCACTCGCTTCAACCACATTAGCTTCATCGGTAAAATTGGGTTGGTACACTTGATTAAAAGCAGCTAATATGACTTCAGACTGAAAGGTTTGTGGCGTTTGTATCAACATTACTTTTTCACGATCAAACAAATGATGTGTTTCATTTTCCATAATACGCACGGTATCCGTTGAACTTACAGCAGGGATGGCAGACCCATTTTCAACTGCTTGCTGATAACATCTTTGAATTAATGCAGGGGTCAATAAACACCTTACGGCATCATGTACAAATACGATACATTTTTCCTTGACTGCTGTTAATCCATTCTTTACCGACTCAAATCGGGTTTCACCACCAGCGATAAACTGAATGGGATTTTTTGTTCTATTGTTTAGTAATTTTTTTCCTTCTTCAATATACCCTTCTGGTAACACCACCACTAAGCTGATATCATCAAATGCATTTACAAATTGATCAATGGTATGTAATAGTATGGACTTACCTTCAATTTCTAGAAATTGTTTAGGCACCACCGAACCCATGCGCTGTCCTGTTCCACCAGCTACTATAATGGCTATTTTTTTCGAATACATGATTGATACTTGTTTCAATTTTAATTCCTATTTGGTTAATAGCTTTGCGACTTCCGCTGCTAAATCATTTTTATTAATTGGTGCAGTTCCTACTAATTCACAAACCATTCCACCTGCAATATTGGAAACTTCAGCTGCTAATAACATATTTTTTGAGCTAGCATACACCAATGATGCCACTGCAATAACCGTATCCCCCGCACCACTCACATCCGATATATTACGAATATGGGTAGGGATTAATTTTTGCTCCTTACCATCTGAAAAATAAACTCCATGCTCTGATAAAGTAATAAACGAAATTACATTTTGCAAACTTTCATGTAAAGCAGCATGTACTTTATTCATATTCTGGACCGTGATATCGCCAACAGTTATTTTTAAACCCTCTTTCACCTCTTTTAAATTGGGTTTAAATAGGGTGCAGTTTTTATAGGCTAAAAAGTTTTTTTGCTTTGGATCAACGGCTGTTGGTATCCCTTTTGCATTACAATAATCAATCACTGAAGTAATGATATTAGGCGTCAATACCCCTTTATTGTAATCTTCTAAAATGATTAAGGAAGGTTTTTCCGTATCTACATATTTATAAAATCCGGCTAATAAAACAGCTTCTTGTTCCGAAGTAATATCATTGGTATGCTCATGATCCAATCGCATCATTTGCTGATTGCGTCCCATGATACGCACTTTATTAGTGGTAATGCGCGTTTCACTTTCGTGTATATAAGAAGTATTGATTCCTTCCTTATTTAATAAGCTGGCTAATTCACTACCTTCTGGATCCTTGCCAATGACTGAAAACAAAGTGGTGGGTGCACCCAAGGCGCTTAGGTTTAATGCCACGTTTGCAGCACCTCCAACACGGGTTTCCTTACGTTGCAAGGACACGATAGGCACGGGTGCTTCGGGCGAAATACGATCCACGACACCCCACCAATAAGTATCCAACATTATATCACCTACTACCCCAATTTTTGTTGTGGTAAAAGAAGTAAATAAACTATGGATGTCATTAACAGTGATCATGCAATTATGCCTTTTTTTTATTGCTTAAAGCGATATAATACAAAGGTAACCCCAAAAGCGTAATACCCAAACCCCATAAGGAATACTTAGGTTGCGCATATACCAAACCAATACAAAACACACTGGCCATAACAATATAAATGATCGGCAAAACTGGATAGCCAATGGCTTTATAAGGCCTTGGTAAATTGGGTTCTTTTTTTCTTAAAATAAATATACCTATAATTGTAAGGATATAAAATAGGACCCCAACAAATGAAACCATGGTTAACAAGTCGCCATATTTTCCACTTAAACATAATATAGATGCAAGGAATGCTTGTAACCATAAGCCATACGCTGGAACTTCATTTTTATTTAACTCCCCTGTTTTCTTAAAAAATAAGCCATCTTTTGCCATGGTATAATACACCCTTGAACCCGTTAATATCAGTCCATTATTGCAACCAAAAGTGGATATCATAATCATCACTGCGATAACAATGGTGCCTATATTACCCATCACCTTATTCGCTGCTGCAATAGCCACACGATCATTTTCCGCAAAGGCAATTTCGTTTAATGGAAGCACGTGTAAGTACATTAAATTAGTACTAATATAAATAAGCGTGACAATCGAGGTTCCTAAAAACAAACTTAATCCAATATTACGTTGTGGATTTTTAATTTCACCTGCAATGAATGTTACGGTATTCCATGAATCACTACTGAAAATTGATCCTACCATCGCTGCCGACATTAAACCAATTAAAGCAGTGCCCCCCACCGGCAACCAACTATTGGTAATAACGCCATCAACAGCAGTGTTTACCACATTGGTTTGTGCACTAAATGCATGCATCCAGTTTTCATTCCAATAACTATGCTTGGTAAATAAAAATCCAACAAGCACTAATCCAAATAAGGAAATTAACTTGGTGAATGTAAATGTGTTTTGAATTAATTTACCTTCCTTCACCCCTCTTGTATTGGTATAAGTTAAAAAAATGATTAAACAAATAGCCAATGCTTGCGCTGCAGAAATTTTAATAAATCCCAAATCAGCAATAATATTACTTTCTCCTACGCTTGGTATTAAATATGCAGTAAACTTACTAAACGCCACTGCTACGGCAGCAATCGTTGCTGTTTGTATCACTGAAAAAAAGCTCCAGCCATATAAAAAACCTACCAATGGGTTATATGCTTTTTGTAAATAAACATATTGCCCTCCCGCTTTGGGATACATCGCACTTAACTCCCCATAACTTAACGCTGCAGTAATGGTCATAAAACCAGTCAACAACCAAGCCACTACTAACCATCCGGCCGATCCTACATTTCGGGTAATATCCGCACTTACAATAAAAATACCAGACCCAATCATACTACCCGCCACAATCATAGTCGCATCTAATGCGCCTAATCTTGGTTTAAATTCCGAAGTTTCTGTTGTTGACATGATTTTTGATTATGTTGGTAATTAAAAATCCTTCCCGTTGATTTGGAAAGGATTTATTTAAATTATTTATTTGATTGATGTTCCGCATTTAGCCCCTTAATAATATCCGAAGTGATATCATACGCCGTATCCTTATAATACATTAAATCAGGGTTACTTGAAAATATGTAAGCAAAATCCTTGTTCTTATTGTATTTTTCTAAAAATTGCTCAATTCTTTTTTTAACCTCTTGTAATCTTTTAAAACTTTCTTCTTGCAACTCTTGTGATAATTGTTGTTCCTTATTGGTATAATTTTTTTCAAGCTGTGCTAATTCTTGTTGGCTATTAGCCACTTCCGCTTGCGATAAATAACGGCCATTTTTTTGTAGCTCTTGGTATTTTGCTGCAAATGCATTTTTCAAACCAGCTAACTGTTTTGCATTTTCCATATCCTTCACTTGCAAGGATGATTTCACTTCCTGAAAAAAGGCATAACTATTTTGAATAGAATCAATTTCAAAATAAGCCACTTTCGTTCCAGCACCATTTAATGCTGCAGACTTAATTGGAATATTGGTACTATTAAAATGCAATACATACAATACAATAATAGCGATTGCTAATACCCCATTGACTACCGAGTTGATTGACTTCATTATTCAATTTATTTAATGTAATATACGGCAATTAATTATCGCCCTACCCTATAAAAATAAGAAAAAACGGAGGGATAAAAAATAAAAAAAGGTAGGAAATATCGCTACTTCCTACCTTTTAACAAAAATCTGTACTAAATATTATTCCTCTTCGTCAAAGCTCATCGCTTCACGTGCAGTGGCTAATACCTCATACTCTTCCTTGCTTCCTACGATCA
>SHWT01000008.1 GCA_009693715.1 Chitinophagaceae bacterium | reverse complement strand
GAGCCTGGCTTTGGTTTAACTTTAGGTAATGCTTTAAGAAGAGTTTTATTAAGCTCATTAGAAGGCTTTGCAATAGTAGGTATCAAAATTGAAGGAGTTGACCATGAGTTTGCTACTTTGAAAGGCGTTACTGAAGATGTTACAGAAATCATTTTGAACTTAAAGCAGGTTCGTTTTAAGCGTAAAGCTGACCAAGAGGTGACTTCTGAAAAAATCACTATTTCTATCAAAGGAAACAGTGAGTTTAATGCAGGAAATATTGGTGATGCTTCACAACAATTCCAAGTAATGAATCCTGAATTAGTTATTTGTACAATGGATGCAACTGCAAAATTAGAAATCGAATTAACCATCAGCAAAGGCCGTGGTTATATTCCTTCTGAAGAAAATAAATTAAAGGAAATGCCATTTGGCTATATCGCTATTGATTCAATTCATACACCTATCAAAAATGTTAAATACGCTATCGAAAACTATCGTGTTGAACAAAGAACGGATTATGAAAAATTAATTTTAGATGTTGCTACAGACGGTACCATTCATCCTGAAGAAGCAGTGAAACAAGCTTCTCGCATTTTGATTCAACATTTAATGATTATCACTGATGAGAATATCACTTTTGATAACAAAGAAGATAAGAAAGAAGATGTGGTGGATGAGCAAGTTTTACAATTAAGAAAAGTATTGAAAACACCATTGGAAGATTTAGATCTTTCTGTTCGTGCATTCAATTGTTTGAAAGCTGCTAAAATTAATAGCTTAAGTGAACTAGTTCAATATGAGCAAGAAGATTTGATGAAGTTTAGAAACTTTGGTCAAAAATCTTTATCTGAAATTGAGCAAGTTTTAATCGAAAGAGGATTGAGCTTTGGAATGGATTTAGGTAAATTAGGATTAGACAAATTAGATTTACAATAGTCCTTAAGGCTAGGGTAGGTCACTATTTATAACCGAGCGAAAGCTCAAACCTCGCAATTCCTGACACGGTGTGAGGATAAAATTTAAAAGTCATGCGTCACGGAGACAAACAAAACAACTTAGGTCGTAAAAAGGCACACAGAGATGCCTTATTAATGAACCTTGCTTGTCAAATTATTACGCACAAGCGTATTGTAACAACATTAGCGAAAGCAAAAGCTTTAAGAAAATATGTTGAGCCATTGATTACTAAAACAAAAAAATCGGCTAACAAGGAAGAAATCATGCATAACCACAGAGTGGTGTTTAGCTATTTAAACGACAAAATTGCTGTTAAGGAATTATTTACAGTAGTTGCGCCTAAAATTGCTAGACGTCCAGGTGGCTATACTAGAATTATCAAATTAGGGATACGTCCAGGTGATAATGCTGAAAAAGCAATGATCGAATTAGTTGATTTCAATGAAATTTACGGTAATTCAATTGGGAGTGAAGGGGAACCAGCTAAAAAAACACGTCGTAGTAAAGCACCTGCAGCACCTAAAAAGGCAGCAGCTGAGGCGGAAGCTCCAACGACTGAAGCACCTGCTGCTACAGATGAAGCAACAGTTGCTGAATAATGATCATAATTATTTAACATATAAGGCAAGACTTCAGTCTTGCCTTTTTTTTGCCTAAAATGGGCTTAAAAGGCGGAATAAACAATATGTTCAAAAGTTATTATGGAAAAGTAAAAAATTGTTTCTTTTTTTGCATAACAAAACACCTATACAACAATGACTGGACAACCTGCAATATTAGTTTTAGCTGATGGTAATGTATTTCACGGTCAAGCTTTTGGTAAAATTGGTACCACGACTGGTGAAATTTGTTTTAATACGGGGATGACAGGCTACCAAGAGGTTTTTACCGATCCTAGTTATACGGGGCAAGTCATTATCATGAATAATGTACATGTGGGTAATTATGGTGTGAAGTCAACGGATGTTGAAAGTAAATCTGTAAAAATTCATGGTTTAATTGGGCGCAACTTAGAAGAAAAATACAGCCGTTTAATGGCGGATGGTAATTTGAATGAGTATTTGGTCAATAATAATATTGTTTCCATTGAAGGATTAGATACGAGGGCGTTGGTTGCGCATGTGCGTCAACAAGGTGCTATGAATTGTATTATTTCATCCGATAACTTAGACATAGCTGCCTTAAAAGTCCAATTAGCTAAAGTGCCTAGTATGGATGGACTTGAATTAGCAAGTACGGTGAGCACCAAAGAAATATATGAATTAGGAGATAAAAATTCAGCGATCAAGGTTTCTGTTTTAGACTTTGGCGTGAAAGAACATATTTTACAATGCTTGGTAGAAAGAGGAGTGCATGTAAGAGTGCATCCTGCTAAAACAGATTTTGCCACCTTAAAGGCATTTAATCCTACAGGTTATTTTTTATCCAATGGTCCTGGTGATCCAGCACCGATGGATTATGCGATTAAAACCATTAAGGAAGTATTGAATGAGAAAAAACCAGTTTTTGGTATTTGCTTAGGGCATCAATTATTGGCGCTTGCCAATGATATACCTACTTTCAAAATGCACCATGGTCACCGTGGGTTAAATCACCCAGTAAAAAATGTAATCACAGGCTTATGTGAAATCACAACACAAAACCATGGTTTCGGCGTGGATCCTGAAGCAGTGCGCAAACATCCAAATGTGACTATATCACATGTGAATTTAAATGATGATTCTATTGAAGGCATCAAGTTAAATGATCGTCCTGCGTTTAGTGTTCAGTACCATCCTGAAGCAACACCAGGCCCGCATGATAGCAGGTATTTGTTTGACGATTTTGTATCTTTAATGAAGTCTAATTAATATTGGAGTAATAAAAGGATAATGGATACTACATCCATCCTTTCCTTACTCCCCATTTCAATTTGCAACTATGCCAAATATTACGATCATCAACGGACCTAATTTAAATTTATTAGGAATGCGTGAACCAGGCGTTTATGGCAATGAAAATTTTGATGATTTTTTTGCGCAGTTGAAAAAAGATTTTCCACAAGTTAATTTTACTTATTTTCAATCGAATGTTGAAGGGGAATTGGTGAATGCAATTCAGCAATATGGCTTTGACCAGGATGGCATTATATTAAACCCTGCTGCTTATACCCATACTTCTATTGCCATTGGGGATGCAGTTGCTGCGATCAAAACTCCTGTGATTGAAGTACATATCAGTAATGTACATGCTAGGGAGGACTTCCGAAAAATTTCTCATGTAACTGCAAAGTCAGTAGGGGCCATTGTAGGGCTGGGACTAAAAGGCTACGCGTTGGCAACGGAGTGGTTTGTTGCTAATGCAAATAAATAAATTCTTTTTTTTGCGGGGCTAAAATAGGAATTTTTCAAAATCTTTTCGGTAGGAGATACTTACCCCTTGTCGGTTACGACGACCCAAACTACTTCCATTAATATCAAGGCTGTTTCTGTTAAATACAATCGCTCTTAATTTTCGATCCCGAGTTAATATAAACTCAATATTTAAATCGGGCAACCATTGTAAATTATCATTTTGAATATTGGTACTGCTGCGAACATTAAAATCCAAGTCACCGCCCACATTAATAATGACTTTGTCATTTAAGAAACTCCTACCTAATTTTAAATTCACTCTTTGACGATCAATTTTATTGGCGTTAATCGCAATACCCGATCCGGTAGGGTCTAATAAATTTCCACTATTGTATACCGATGATCCAATATCAAATCGTAAGCTATTATCACCTGTTACTTTGTTCAATAAATGCGTCACTGATTTATTAACTTCTTTGGTCAATAATTGTGAAATGGTATTGATGCCAATGGAGGTCATACTATAAGCATTATTACTATTGCCTGTGCTAAATCCAACGGGTGCAAATGAGTTAAATACAATTAAGAAGGAAACCTGTTTTAAAATTTCATTTTCGTCTCTTTCTAATCGGGTAATGAATTGAGAAAATTCGTTATCGGAGCTGATCGGATTGCCTTGTGGAAATGCGATACTGAATTTAATGCTAGGCTGGAATAATTTATTTCTTAATGCAGCAATGACATACACACTTCCACGATATGATTTTACAGCGTTGCTAAAATTAGCGCTCCCCACCAACTCATTTAAACTAATACGGTCAGCGGTGTAACGTGCATCCACATGAATTTCGGCATCGTATGGATTGCCGGTCCATTCAATATAGTTGCCTATTTCAGGAATCAATTCAAATGGCTTTTTAATAAAGGATTGAAAGTTAAAGTCGTAATTACCGGATTCAATATTGTATTTTCCTCTGATGCTTAAAGGTTCAATATTACCCGCTTTAATTTTGAGTCGACCATTTCCCTTCGCCTTAATGATATCGCCCGTTAATTCGTCTAAAATGACGTCTATTTTGGTTTTATTGTTGGCCGATAGATCCAAGTCAACCAATAAATTATAGGTTGGGATATCTGCGCTTTTTACTGCTGTTTTCCCATATTTTTTAAATAAAATAAAATCATTACTGCCAGCTTCCTTGCTGGTTGTATTTGGAATGTATAAATGGGAGCTATCATTCACATCTGCAGTAATGTTCATTTTAATATTTTCCTCTGGTCCTTTGATGGTCATAGCCGCTTTCCCAACTGCATTGCCATAAAAATAACTATTATCAGCGGAGCCCATATTTAGCAATTCAATTTTAGGACTACTCATTTCAAGGTCATAGGTCAAATGCTTAAAGCCCTCATTTAATATTTTACCTTTAAATAGGGCCTTACGATTTAATTGATCAGTCAGTTGGATATTGCCAAAATCCATTCCTTGATTTGTAAATTGAATGGTGGCTTCTTTTATAAAATAGCGCACTTTGGTATAATCCACTTTCAATGAGGCATCTTGAATGGTCGCAGAACCAAGTAAAACGGGGTATTCAATGCGCCCGCCAAAATGAATTTTTCCATCGGCTTTTCCCTCAAGGTTAGTGAGTACGCCGCCGATGAATTGTTCCACCAAACTAAATTTAGAGTGATTTAAATATAAGGTGGCATCTAATGGGTTAGCGCTGTCCTTGGTGTTATAGGTTCCTTCCGCTGATAAATTATAAGCTTTATTGGGTATGTCAAACGAAAAAGGAACAATACCCGTTTTATTATTATAGGCAGCATTTAAATTGGTCCATCCAACCACTTCATTGTTGAAGCTAAATTGATCAATATTGACATCGGAACTAAGCTCGAAATTATCAAGGATATTTTTTAAATAAACGGTGCCATTGGTAATACCTTCCAATTGCGGATATCGGAAAAATAATTTAGTAATATCGCCTAAAATAATATCATTGAGTTCTAGTTGCAGGTTATTGTCCTTTGCACTCGTTAATAAAAGCTCCTGTAATCCTTGTGAAAATTTTACCCCTTTTGCAAAGATGTTATTTTTTCGAAGTGAAATTTCTCCGCCATTATTAATATCCCATCTTTTTTGATTTAATAAAAAATAGGACGGTTTCCATTGAATGGCCAAACCATCCGAATAAGTGTTTACAGTTCCTGCTAAATTTATATCCTGCAATACATTATTGCTAGTAGCCGTTATTTGGATATTGGATTTATCCTTCGCTGTATGAATATTGATAATAGGGTCAACAAAGTTAAAGCTGTCCGTTAATTGGTAACTGCTTGCTTTTACAAGTAAGTGGATAGAATCCTTATTTCCATTGCCTGTAAATACACCACCTTTAAATGCCATATCCTGCCATTGTGCAAATGGAACTGTGGCATTAAACTTCAGCGTTTTATTGTCCGTATTGATCGCGCCTTTTAAATTTAGATTATTGAAGCCAGAAAAGGAGCTATTAAAAATTCGAATAAATGGCTCGATATAATTCGTTTTAATTTGAATGTCAAATAATTGATTGTCTGGGGTATTGGATGGGGCAGGGATATAGCTTGGCAAATAGCGTTGCATAAAAAACTGAATACTTGCAGGTAAATGGGAGATATTGAATTTGCCTGAAATAGTCGCATTGATATCATCACTGGCAAGTCGTAAATTTTTAATGCCTTTTTCAATACTAGATTGCAAGGTGATGGAATCAAAACGAACCACCGATTGTTCCCCTTTTAATTGCCCATTGTAAAATTTTGCATAACCCATGAAGTTGTCAATACTGTCTCCATCAAAATTGATATCCAATAATCCAGTAAGCTGAATTTTATTTTTTGAAAATCCCAATTCTTTTAAATTAGTATTTTGCAAATCGCCCACGGCGTTTATTTTAGGCTTAGCTTGGTTAAAATCCACTTCAATATTGCTGATAAAATTAATATTGGGGTCCTTTATCCGCAAGCTACCATTGTAAGCACCTTTTTGAATATTACCATTGGTGGTGATATTGGTGTAATTATAATTGTTCCATGCAATGGAGTCGATATTGCCTTGTATATTGGTTTTTTGTTTATTGAGGTCAAAGGAGCTGCCTTTAATTTTACCGTTAAAATTTAATAAACCTAAACTGGCTATGTCAAGTAGTTTGCCTGCATTAAAATGGCTCGTTTTTAACATGCCTTCATAACTTGGCTCTTTATCTAATGGAAATTGTAATCGAATCTCTGTATTCGCATAACCTATGTCGGTATTAAATTCTCCCTTGGTAATAAAATCGTATACAGTCCCCTTGAAATTTCCAGCAAATAAAATAGTACCTAATTTTTCAAATTTTATTTCTTTATTATTTTTTAAGGTAGGAAGCCAGTTGGATAAGTCCTTATAATTGGTAGCCGATATAACATTGTTAAAATCAATCTGCGTATTCCTTAGGCTAGGCAAGCCCTTCATACTAAAACTTCCTTTGACTTTGGAGTTGTTATAGTTTACAACTAAGTCCTTGGTTTTAAAATTTGCAACGGGGCCATTAAAATGAAAACTCAGTTCAACTTTTTGATCAATATTATTTAAAGCAGGAGCGAAGTAGGCAATATCTTTAATGGAAACCAATGAATTTTCGAAATGCGCTTTCATGGTCACATTTTGCATGTAATTATTAAAATCTTTTTTAAAGCTTTTGTATTGCATTGCATAATAGGGGCCAATGTTGCTATTGTTCGTTTTTAATGATAACTGCGCAAACTCGATTATTTGAGGTGTTAACTTAAATTGGGTGTTTAGTTTTTTTATTTCAATACCTGATCTTTCCTTAACACTTAAGTTTACTTTTGCAGTAATGGTGTCCTTTAATAATATTGCGTTGTAAATTTTTGCGTTTAAGTCATGCATGCGAATATGTGCGCCATCAAAATAGGGGACTGGTTTTTCGAATCCGTATTCGATTAAAAACTTTCCATTGATGACTTGTATTTCGTTGGCTACGATATTTAAATGATTGGGATTAAATTGGGCCGGTTTGAAATTACCTTGATTGGTATCCTTTTGTACAGTCGTATTTTTACCCTCATAGGATTGAAGGTTGATAAAAGGCTTATTGACGATCAATTGGTCAATGACAATGCGCTTATTCGTTGGATTAAACAATTTTATGTTTAACAACAGGTTTTTTGCTGCTAATTCTGTTTTTTCACCATTCCATTGGTCATCTAAAATAAAACGGAAATCACTCAAATCAATTTTTTTAATATCTAAGCTGGTTGATTTTTGATTGGAACTGTCTTTATTCAAGTAGTCTAATAAAAACTGGTAATTCCATTTGGGTGTACTTCTGTTTAAATAAATCCGGGTACCTTCTAAGCCAACATATCGAATGACAGGGGATGATTTTGAAAAATACAGGTCGGTTAATCGAAGCTTGCCTATTTTCGAGAAAACTAAAGTGTCGTTTTTCTCATCTTTGATCAGAATATTTTCCAGGTCCAATCTATTGAATAGTGAAAACCCTACATGCCCAATTTTGACTTCCGTACCGATGGATTTTGATAAACTGCTCGCTACGCGGGTAATTAATTTATTTTGTACCCAAGGGAGCAATAATAATAAATAGCAAAATAGGAGTAGCCCTACCACTGTAGCAATCACAATTCTCAGTATGGTCAGCTTGTTTTTTAACAAAAAAATGATTTTTGTAAAAATACTAATTAAACGGGTATAATCTACTGATCACTAATACCCTGCGACGCTATCATCGCCTCTTTTATCGCCTGCGGCTTCAATTTTACCATTAGGTAGTATTCGGATGCCATCCATGCGACCAAAATAGCCTCTTTGATTCACTTTATACCCTTGTTTCTTCAAGGCTTGGATAGTTGCATCGGGGAAATCGGCTTCCACTTGTATTTGATCAGGTATCCATTGGTGATGAAAGCGAGATGCATCGATGGATTGTTTTAAACTCATTTTAAAATCAATCATATTGATAAGGCCTTCATAAATTTGATTCGGGATGGTAGTGCCTCCTGGACTGCCAATGGTTAAATAAGCTTTGTTATTTACAGTAACTAGGGTGGGGGTCATGGAACTTAACATTCTTTTTCCTGGAGCAATTGCATTGGCTTCGCCTCCGAGAGCACCAAACATGTTGGGAACGCCTGGTTTTGTACTAAAGTCATCCATTTCATTATTTAATAAAAATCCTGCGCCTGCCACCACCGTTTTATTTCCATAGGAACCATTTAAAGTGGTGGTTATGGCTACCATATTTCCTTCCTTGTCTATGACACTATAATGGGTAGTTTGTTCGCTTTCCTTGGCATGTCCAGCATTGGTATTTTTACTATTGCCAGCAACGCCAGGTGTATAATCTTGCATTCTTTGTTGGGCATATGCGTCACTGATTAAAGTACGTGTAGGCACTTTCCAAAAATCAGGATCACCCATATGTTCCGCACGATCGGCGTAAGCACGTCTTTGTGATTCCACCATTAATCCAACAGCAGCGGGTGATTGATAGCCCATCGCTGCAATATCAAATGGGGAAATCATTTTCATCATTTGCGCAATTAAAATACCACCACTCGAAGGTGGTGAAAAACTTATTACATGATGATTTTTATAATCAAACTCAATGGGTACTCTTTTTTTTGTTTGGTAATCTTTTAAATCAGTCGTTGAAATAATACCTGACCCATTGGCCATTTCTTTCACAATCAAATCAGCAGTGACCCCTTCATAAAAACCGGCCAATCCATTTATTTGAATGCGCCTTAATGTGGCCGCTAATTCTGGTTGGAAAATGGTATCTCCCTTTTTCCATTTTGTATTTTTTGTATAGGCCGATGGTGCACTACTTAATTTTAATAATTCATCCCTTACACTATTTAAACTACCTGCTTCTTTTTCAGTTAAAACAAATCCGTATTGCGCTAATTCAATTGCAGGTTCCATCAATTGTGCCATGGGAAGTTTTGCATATACATGTGCATTAAACATACCTGATACGCTTCCTGGTATGCCAGAAGCCAAAGGTCCTTCCAATGATTTTGAGGTTATGGGATTTCCCTTTTCGTCCAAATACATATCTCTACTTGCTATTGCAGGGGCTGCTTCTCTAAAATCAAGCCCTATTAATTTGCCATTATTTGTTCTTGCCAATAAAAATCCACCGCCGCCAATATTACCAGCAGACGGATGCACTACTGCTAAGGCAAAATGAACCGCAATAGCTGCGTCAAATGCATTTCCGCCATCTTGCATGATGGCGGCACCCACCATACTCGCTAATGGATGTGCCGATGTTACAGCGGCATGCGTGAATAGCTTTTCTTTGATGGTTTCAAATTGGTATGGGTTGATTCCTGGATGCGTTTTAAAGAAAATCTGGGCTTTTGAATGATTAAAACTTGTAAAAAATAGGGTACAAATAATAAAGCGTTTAAAATGGTTCATTGGTATTTTCTTTAACATATCTTATAATTAATGCAACAATTTACTACTATTTAATTGTTCTTCAAAAAGGAGGTCCTTATTGTGTAAAACTACTTGTTTTATAACCGGTAAAAAAGCCAAACTTCTCGTATTTTAGTAGCATCGCAATTGGGGGGACTGGGTGTACTACAAGTATCAGCAATATAGCAATAAAATGTATTTGATTTGCTGGTGGGTGGAGGCGGTTGAATAACCTAATTTTAAAAAAATTAATCTACAATAAATGTATCAATCGTCTAAAAAGCTACTTTTTTTACTGCTTGCTTTTTTGGTATTGCAAATAGCCAATAGCAATGCACAAAAATCAAGTGCTGAAATATTTTTAAAATTAAAAAAGTTGGATGTGGTGGGTAGTGTATTATATATTGCAGCGCATCCGGATGACGAAAACAATAGCTTTTTACCTTTCTTGACCAACGATCGTATGTACCGCACTGCCTATTTAAGTTTGACTAGGGGGGATGGTGGACAAAATTTATTGGGTAAGGAACAAGGCATTGAATTGGGATTAATAAGAACCAAAGAATTACTTGCGGCACGTCAGCAGGATGGGGCGGAACAATATTTTTCAAGGGCATATGAGTTTGGTTTTAGTAAATCAGCGGAGGAGGCCTTAGCCATTTGGGATCACCAACAAGTATTGAGTGATGCTGTTTGGGTGATTCGTAAATTTCAACCAGACATTATTATAGCGCGCTTTCCTCCGGATGCGCGTGCGGGGCACGGCCATCATGCGGCATCAGCTATCATAGCAAAGGAGGCGTTTATTGCAGCGGCTGATCCAAAGCAATTTCCAGAACAATTTAAATATGGGGTAACTGTTTGGCAAGCCAAAAGAATACTTTGGAATACTTTTAATTTTGGTGGCGCAAATACGACCAATGACCAGCAACTTAAAATTGAAGTAGGTGGATACAATGCTTTAATAGGAAAAAATTATGGTGAAATTGGGGGGGAAGCGCGCTCCATGCATAAAAGTCAAGGGGAGGGAAGGCCTCGTCGACGCGGAAGTATTACCGAATATTTCGATTGGGTGGCGGGTGATAAAGCGACTAAGGATATTATGGATGGAGTGAATACGAGTTGGACGCGATTGAATGCCCCTGAAATTCATGATGCTGTTTCGCATATCGTGCAAGATTATAAAGTAGAAAATCCTGAAAAATCAGTAAAGGATTTGGTGCAATTATACAAGTTGGTTAATAATTTGCCAAGCTCCGTTTGGAAAAATTATAAACTAGATGAAATTAAATCATTGGTACAGGCTTGCGCAGGCTTATTTATGGACGCTACTAGTTCACAGCAACAGGTTTTCCCTGGAAAAAATTTGCCTATGCAATTCAGTATGAATCCCCGTACAAATGTGCAAGTTAATTTGGGTTTAGTGCAATTGCCTGGTAGAGATTCTATTTTTAATAAAACTTTGGCGGTGAATCAGAATTTATTTTGGGACCATAATTATAGTATTCCATTGACCCAATCTATTTCACAACCTTATTGGTTAGTGTCTCCGAAAACAGAAGGGATGTTTGTGGTGAACGACCAACAATTGATTGGCCAACCCGAAAATGATCCCGCCTTCACCTGTAAATTAAATGTGACCATCGAAAATCAAGTATTTGAATTTCAAATTCCTGTGCAATACAAATATGTAGATCCTACCAAAGGGGAAGTGTATCAACCCATCGTGGTGGTGCCTGGACAGGAAATAAAATATGAAAAGGAGTTGTATTTAATGAATGGCGAAAAGGCCATTCCGGTTAATTATCAAATCATCAATCATTTGGGACAAAATGAATCCAAATCATTTTTAGTAAACGACCCCAATGTTCAATTGCCAACACCTGTATCTGCAGTGTTTCAAAAAACAATTCAATATGATCATATTTCTACCATTACTTATTTCCCAACTGCGACCACTACTTTAGTAAAAACACAAGTAAACACGAAGGGTAAAAAAATTGGATACATTGATGGGGCAGGCGATAAAATACCTGAAGCGCTAGTGGAGTTGGGCTATTCGGTGACCTATTTAAAGCCTTCGGATTTTGTATTGGATAAATTAAAATCATTTGATGCAATCATTGTGGGTATTCGTGCTTATAATTTATATGAATACTTAACTACGGATAATGAGGAACTAAATAAATATATTGAACAAGGCGGCAATGTGATTGTGCAATATCTGAAAAGCAATCAAGTAGGGTTACAAAAAATTAAGGTTGGTCCCTATCCGTTTATTGTAAATTCAGGAAGGCGTGTAACGCAGGAAAATGTTCCTGTTACATTTGCTTTACCGCAACATGTGGTATTAAATTCACCCAATAAAATTACTGCAACCGATTTTGAAAATTGGGTGCAAGAGCGCAGTACCTATCAAGCAGAAAATGCAGATGCTCTTTTTGAAATGCCATTCAGGATAAGTGACAAAGGAGAAGCGCCATCTAATGGAAGTTTATTAATCGCACCTTATGGGAAAGGTAATTTTGTATATCTTAGTTTAACTTTATTTAGACAACTTCCAGCAGGTAATCCAGGTGCTTTTAAGTTATTAGCCAACCTGATCGCATTACCCAAACATTAGCAAATAAAAATAATTCCATGCGACGAAATGTAAGCTTATTTACTTTATTACTGATTGGCCTTGGTATTGGTTGGATGATTAAGAATGTAAAAATTGGATTAATTATTGGTCTCGTGTTAGGCCTGTTGATTAGTGGCATTGGAACAAGAAGTAAATAAATCCAATCTGCCCTTATTCTGTAGTTGCAGTTGTTGTGTTTTCGTTTCCGATCCACTTCATTTTTGTCGCAATAAAATAAGCAATCAATCCTATGCTGATGACCACCAATCCGCTAATCATCATTTTTGTACCTGTTGAAATAAAGATGCCTACCCAAATAATAATGGCCAGCAATAAGGGAAGTGGGTATAAAGGCATTTTCCAAGGAAAATAAGTTTTCCCTTTTCTGTTGACCAATAGCATTAAGCCAATAGCTTGACCAATGAATTGGATTAAGATACGCATGGCTAAAATAGCATCGATTACTTCCTTTAATCTAAATAATAAACTAAAAGCAAAAGCAATGCCACCCAATACTAATAAGGAACGGTGCGGAAAATGTAGTTTGGGGTGAAGCTCACCAAAAAAACTAAAAAAGGATTTGTCCTGCGCCGCTGCATAGGGGATTCTGCTGTAGCCCAATGTAGCTGAAAATAAAGAAGCAAAAGCCACCATTAAAATTAATACGGTAACCAATGCACCCGCTTTTTCTCCATACAAGGCTTTAATATATTCACTCACTACATATTTACTACTCATGATGGTTTCTAATGGCAATACACTAGCGACGCTTATATTCATGGATAAATATAAAATTGCGATACCGGTAATGGAAATAAACATACTGCGTGGAATGTTTTTACTTGGGTTTTTGATTTCACCCCCTAAGTGACATACATTATAATAACCTAAATAACTATAGATCGTTTTAACGCTTGCGAATCCCAAGGCGGCTACAAATCCATGTTGCATCGAAAATCCATCATTGATATGTTTGATAGGTTCTAAAAATTGTCCATGCATCACCCCGCCAAAAATAATCCATGCCATGGTGCCCATAACGCCCACCCATAAAAACACGGAAATTTTACCAATGGATTCAATTTTTCTATATAAAAGACTAATCACTAAAATCACTACGGAGCCACTCACTATTTTTTCTTGAATAAAAGAGAAATTAAAAAAGTAACTCGCGTATTGGGCAAATCCAATGGAGGCGGATGCAATCACTAATGGGGCTTGAATCATGGTTTGCCATACAAACAAAAAGCTCATCAATGGACCCAATTTTTTTCCGTAACCTTCTTTTAAAAAATGGAAACTTCCACCGGCTCTTGGTAAAGCTGCACCTAATTGTGACCAAACCATGGCATCTAAGTAGGACAGGATAGCACCTGCAACCCATGCATATAAAAAATAGGGGCCAGCCATAATTTGTGCAACCACACTTAATACGACAAAGGGGCCAATACCTACCATATCAATCATGTTGATGGCAGTTGCATGTAAAAGACTTAATTTGCGATCTAAATGTGGTTTTGCGTTACTCATGTATTTGCCAAGATAATAAAAAATTGACTAAAAATTTGAAAATAAATGGAGGCTCATTTTAATATAGCTTCTTGGGTAAATCAATTCACTATTTACACCAGCGGCCCGAATTACTAATTCCTTTTAGATTGTTGGAATTCTACGAACTCCATCATTTCAGCTAAATCAAAACTGCTTAAATTTTGAGCAGCAGATAATCCTGCTTTTTGGGCAACCATTACGCCATATCTACAATCATCATATCCTTCAATCGCATGGGCATCTGGATTAATGGAAATAAGCACATCCTGCTGCAATGCTAAGTGTATAAATCGCCAATCCATATCTAGTCGACGTGGATGGGCATTTAATTCTAATACCACATTATTATCTGCGCAGGCATCTATTAATACATCATGATTCACAGGGTAACCTTTTCTACTTAATAACAATCTGCCAGTAGGGTGTCCTAAGATACTTGTATAAGGGTTGTTCACTGCATTTAATAAACGCATCATTGCTTTTTCCTCAGTCATTTTTAAATTAGAATGAATGGAAGCAATGACAATATCAAAACAAGCTAATATATCTTCTGGGTAATCCAAGCTGCCATCATTTAATATATCAGACTCGATACTTTTAAATATAACAAAGGGGGCTAACTTTTTATTGAGGGCATCTATTTCCCTATGTTGGGCTTTGACACTATCAATAGATAGTCCACCTGCATAAAAAGCAGATTTGGAATGATCGCTAATAATTAAATATTCATATCCTTTTTCGATGGCGGCTAGGGCCATTTGTTCAATCGTATGAACACCGTCGCTCCAGGTGCTATGGGAATGAATGATGCCTTTAATATCTTCTGGTTGTATAAGTTTGGGTAATTTATTATTTTTTGCAAGGTCAATGATGGCCGGAAGTTCCCTTAAAGGGGCTGGAATGAGGGGTAAATTAATTTGGTCAAAGATGTTTTTTTCTGAAATAAATGGGATTTTTTTTGAAAATAGGGGGTCAGATTCCCATTTCTCCAAAAATTCAGGGGAAGCCGACAGCGTAAAATCGGTCCAATAAAAATCAGAAATGTCGGTAAAATACCATCTGATTTCAAATTTATCTGTACCAATACAACTTAAATATTTTTCATTTTTTGTGCATTGAAAACTTTTTTCTGTTAACCAATTGGTTAATTCTTTTTCAGAAAATGTTGTTACAATTTCAAGATGATCTATAATTTCTAATTGTCTTTTATACCCACCTGAAATTGAAAATAAATCAGCACCATTTATTTTTTCTGCTAAAGCAATTTTTAAATTTTCAACAATCGGAACTACTTGTTGAAATAAATATCTTCCTTGATGTTGTAAATAAAAAACAAGCGCGTCTTGAATATTTTGTTGCGTCTTTGCACCAAAGCCTTTGTACTTTACTAACCTATTTTCTTCGCATGCATAAAGTAGTTCTCCAATACTTTCAATTTCCAATTCCTTCCAAATAGTAACAATTTTTTTTGGACCTAATCCTTTAATTTTTAAAAATTCAAATACGCCTGTTGGTGTTTTTTCTATGTAACTGTCAAGTAGGCTAAGTCGTTTAGAATCAACGATTTCGATCACTTTTTGACCAATGGCTTCACCGATACCACGAATAGAAAATAGTTGATGAGGCGCCATGTCAATCACTGGATCATTCAGCTTATCCAAAGTAAAAGCTGCGTTCGAATAGGATTTAATTTTAAATGGATTTTCTCCATGTATTTCCATCAGCTTACTGAGCAATGAAAAGTATTCGGCGATTTCGTAATTATGCATATTGAAATGAATGCATTAAAGATAAGACAAAAAAAATCCTCCCCGAAAATCGGAGAGGACCTTATAATCTATTTCTGCTGAAAGCAAAAAAGACGATTTAATTATCTTGCGATAATTATTTCTTTTTAGCAGCTTTCTTCTTAGGAGCAGCTTTTTTAGCAGCTTTCTTAGGAGCAGCTTTCTTAGCAGCTTTCTTCTTAGGAGCAGCTTTTTTAGCAGCTTTTTTAGGAGCAGCTTTTTTTGCAGCTTTCTTAGGAGCAGCTTTTTTTGCAGCTTTTTTAGGAGCGGCTTTTTTTGCAGTTGCCATGTTTTTTAGATTTAATGGTTAGTAAATAATACACTAAAATTAAAAACTTTTATTATAACTACAAAAAATATTTTTATTAAGCTATTTCTTGTGCTGGTAATACAGAAACGGTGGTTCTGTTATTTTTACCTTTTTTGAACTCTACAACCCCGTTGGTCATAGCGAAAATAGTGAAGTCAGAACCCAATCCTACATTCTTACCAGGGTGGAACTGCGTACCTCTTTGACGAATTAGGATATTGCCAGACAAAGCTGGTTGACCACCATATATCTTAACGCCTAAACGCTTACTATGCGAATCACGGCCATTTTTTACCGATCCTTCTCCTTTTTTGTGTGCCATCTTATTATGATTTTACTAGTGTTATTTACTAGAACTAGTCGCTAATTAAGCGATGTTCTCAATTTTGATTTGAGTATAATGAGTTCTGTGACCGTGCTTCTTACGAAAACCCTTACGTCTTTTCATCTTAAAAGCGATTACTTTGTCACCTTGAACTAAATCGTTCAAGATTTCAGCTTTCACTGTTACTTTACTCGTAAATGAGATACTTCCGTTGTTATCAACAAAAATTACATCGTTGAATTCAACTTTATCTCCCGTTTTACCTTCCAGGTGAGGAACGTACAAGCTTTGTCCGGCTTGTACTTTGTATTGCTGACCTGAGATTTTTACAACTGCTAGCATAAATGTCCAAAATTAGGATTGCAAAGGTAATTATTATTATCCCAAAATGCAATTAAATCTAAAAAAATTATAGGACAATTTGAATTTGGCCTTTTTACACTATTATTATGAGCATTTCCCGGATAAAGTCATTTGACGTTCCATGAAAATGTGCCTATTTTTGCCCAAATTAACAAGGATACCCTTAATTTGACCTATGAATATTAAATCACTGCTCGCTAAGCCCTTTGCATCTGTAGTGCATCGGCAAATCAAAAAGGAGCAATTGACGGCAGTCGCTGATCAACATTCTATTCTAAATCAATTAGTTAAGGCAGCTAAGGGGACACAATTCGGAAAAGATCACCATTTTGACCAAATCACGGACTACGCTAGTTTTAAAAAGGCAGTGCCTATCCGGGACTACGAGGGTTTCAGGGAATATATTGACCAAATCAAAAAAGGGACCCAAAATGTGCTTTGGAAGGGGCTTCCCTTGTATTTAGCCAAAACAAGTGGGACCACCAGCGGGATAAAATACATCCCCATTTCAAAGGACTCCATTGGAAACCATATTTCAGGCGCTCGAAATGCAATACTTACTTATATGTCTGGTTCAGGCAATACGGATTTCGCAGGCGGTAAGATGATATTTTTAAGCGGATCTCCTGAACTTGAACGAGTGGGTGGTATTCCAACGGGCCGTTTAAGTGGCATTGTGAATCATCATATCCCACAATATTTAAGAGGAAACCAGCTTCCTAGTTTTGAAACCAACTGTATTGAGGAATGGGAAACCAAATTAGATAAAATTGTAGATGAAACTTTGGGAAAGGACCTGACCTTGATTGGCGGTATTCCTCCTTGGATGCAAATGTATTTTGACCGCATTGTGGAAAGAACCGGAAAACCGGTGATCGCTTCCTTCCCAAATTTACAAGTGTTGGTGCAGGGGGGTGTAAATTTTGAACCTTATAAAGCCAAACTTTGGGAAACCATTGGAAAAAATATTGATACCATTGAATTATTTCCAGCCAGCGAAGGTTTTTTTGCTTTTCAAGATGATCGAAATGAATCCGGACTTTTACTTAATACCAATAGCGGCATCTTTTATGAATTTATACCCATCGGGGAAGTGCACCTTGAAAACCCAACCCGTTTAAGTTTAGGGGAAGTGAAATTAGGGGAGCAATATGCATTAATCATCAATAGTAATGCTGGATTATGGGGCTATAGTATTGGCGATATTGTAAAATTTGTAAGCACTGCTCCTTACCGTATTATTGTCGCTGGCAGGGTGAAGCATTTTATTTCTGCTTTTGGAGAACATGTGATCGGAGAGGAAGTAGAAAAAGCAATGTTGAAAGTTGCAAACGCTATGCAGGCAAGTGTTGTAGAGTTTACGGTGGCGCCCTATATTCAACAAGGGCAGGGGCAAAGTTACCACGAATGGTTAATTGAATTTGAAAAATCACCAGCAGACATGGATTTATTTGCACAGCAATTAAATGAAAATATGTGTGTGCAAAATGTATATTATCAGGATTTAATTGATGGAAAAATTTTAGCGCCTTTACGTATTTCGGTCTTGCAAAAAAATGCATTTATTGATTACATGCGTTCCAAGGGAAAACTGGGCGGACAAAATAAAGTACCAAGATTAAGTAATGATCGCGTCATTGCTGACGACTTAATTCAATATATTTCACACTAATTAAATAATAGTGTATTTTTAATATCGTTATAAACAAACGGGATGCATCAAAAAAAAATTGCGATATACGGTTCTACAGGTTCCATCGGGAAACAAACATTAGAAGTAATTTCAACACATCCGGAATTATTCACAGCTGAAATATTAACTGCATTTTCAAATGATGCGTTGTTGATTGAACAAGCTTTACAATTTATACCCAATATTGTTGTGATTGGTGACGTCACTAAATATGCAAATGTTAAAAAAGCATTAGAAGGGAAACCGATAAAAGTGTTTGCTGGGGAGGAAGCTTTGGAGCAAGTGGCTGGAATGGATTGTTATGATTTTATGATGGCGGGCATTGTTGGATTTGCAGGATTAAAGCCCACATTAACTGCAGTAAGAAATGGGAAAACAATTGGTTTAGCAAATAAAGAAACTTTGGTGGTGGCGGGAGATATTGTAATGCGGGAGGCGAAGGAAAATAAAGCAAACATTATTCCGGTGGATAGCGAGCACTCTGCTATATTTCAATGCTTGGTAGGGGAAGCGCACAATCCCATTGAAAAAATTATATTAACTGCAAGTGGTGGTCCATTTTTAGGCAAGAAACCTAATTTTTTAGTGAATGTAAAAAGGGATCATGCCTTGCAGCATCCCAACTGGAGTATGGGGGCAAAAATTTCCATTGATTCTGCGACCCTCATGAATAAAGGGCTGGAGATGATTGAAGCAAAATGGTTGTTTGGATTGGAGCCACATCAAATTAAAGTGGTGGTTCATTCGCAAAGTATTATTCATAGCATGGTACAATTTGAAGATGGAAGTATAAAAGCGCAAATGGGATTACCGGATATGAAACTGCCCATTCAATACGCCATGGCATATCCCATTCGATTGGCCAATAAATTTCCAAGGTATCATTTTGACAAACCCAATCAATTGTCTTTTGATGAACCCGATGTAAAAACTTTTAGAAACTTACAATTAGCAACCGATGCAATGAATAGGGGTGGAAATGCACCTTGTGTTTTGAATGCAGCAAATGAAATTGCCGTATATGCATTTTTGAAAAATAGGATTGGGTTTTTGGATATGACAGAATTGATAGAGTGCACTTTAAATAAAATAACCTTTATCGCGCATCCTACCTTAGACGATTATTTTGAAACCGATGGTGAAGCGCGTAACTTCGCAGCCTCTTTAATACAATTATAAACTATGTACATTTTAGCATTTGACTTTATTTCCTTTGGTGTGAAAACAGCGCAATTTATTTTATCATTTTCCATATTAGTGGTATTGCATGAATTAGGACATTTTATTCCTGCGCGTTTATTTAAAACAAGGGTGGAAAAATTTTACTTGTTTTTTAATCCAGGATTTAGTCTTTGGAAAAAGAAAATAGGAGAAACTGAATACGGAATTGGTTGGATACCTTTTGGAGGGTATGTGAAAATTTCAGGGATGATTGATGAAAGTATGGATAAGGGTCAATTGAAAAAAGAACCTGAATCTTGGGAGTTAAGATCAAAGCCAGCGTATCAAAGATTAATTGTGATGTTGGGTGGTGTTTTTGTAAATGTGCTATTAGCCATTGTGATTTTTATAGGTATCGCTTGGTTTTGGGGGGAGGATTACTTGCCTTCAAAAAATGTTACTTATGGGGTTCATGCAAGTGATAATGCAAAAGTAATGGGTATTCAAGAAGGGGATATTATCGTTTCTATTGATGGAAAGGAGTTAGCAAATTTTGACGCATTAGAAGCAAAGTTAATTTTAACCAATCCTAAAACATTAGAAGTAAAAAGAAATGATACGGTGGTTAGTTTACCGATACCTGATAATTTAGCAACTTCCATTGCGAAATTTAAAAAAACAGCACCCTTTGTAATTCCACGTATACCAGTGGTGGTGGATTCTGTTGGAAAAACTTCAGTAGTAATATCGGGCAGTTTTCAAAAAGGAGATACATTAATAACATTGAATGGTAATTCCATTAAATACCAATATGAATTTTTGGAGGTGAAAAATAAATACGCAGATTCATTGGTGGTGGTTCAGTTGAAAAGAGGGACGGATACCATAGCTGTAAAAACATTAATTAATGGGTCGGGTCAAATTGGTTTGTTTGTAAAACTACCCTATGCTTTATTTACAACCGTACATAAAGAATTTAGTTTTTTTGAAGCATTCCCTGAAGGGGTACGCAGATGTTTTACCACCTTGGACAATTATATACAAGGCATCAAGCAAATTTTCACAGGTAAAGTAAATCCGAATGATTCCTTGGGTAGCTTAATTAGTATTGGAAATACTTTTCCTTCCATTTGGGATTGGGAAAAGTTTTGGACCTTAACTGCTATTTTTTCGGTCATATTAGCCTTTATGAATGTACTTCCGATTCCTGCATTGGATGGTGGACATGCATTGTTTATTCTTTTTGAAATGATTACTGGGCGTAAACCAAGTGATAAATTCATGGAATATGCGCAAATAGTAGGGATGATTCTCATGTTTGGGCTTATGTTTTATGCATTAGGCTTGGACTTTTGGAGATTGTTTAAATAAGCGGTAATTTTGTAGGTTCACTTTAAATAATCATTTGCTCATTTAATAGTGAAATGGGGTCGTATGGTTTTGACAGCAATTGTAGCGGTTGGGGTAAGCATGCAGTGCGTTGGGTAATTAGCACTTTAATCTGAATACCAAACAATCAAAAGGCGAAGCAAATTACGCCATGGCTGCTTAATTCAGTGAATTAACTTCCATTATGGTCGAGCGAGAAGGTAGGCCCGTTACCCGCTCCTCAGCCCAATCAAAACAAAACGGGATGCGATAAAAGTAGGCTGTGCCTTTTATTTAAGTACCATCCAGCTAAGTGAATAATTGGTTTGTGTTTTTCCTGTTATTTACCGACAAGTAATAAAACAATAAGCATGTAGAAGATCAATGGTAACATTGTTTGGACAGGGGTTCGACTCCCCTCGACTCCACTTTTTACAAATAACTCCTGGAATTTTTAAATATGAATTCAGGAGTTATTTGTTTTAACCCAGTTTGCATATGATGAAACATATTTTTAAAAACGAATTTACAATTGCATTGTTTGCGGCCATATTATTCATTCCTTTTTTAGGGAATGTTCATTTGTTTGATTGGGATGAAATTAATTTTGCGGAAAGTGCAAGAGAAATGATTGCTTCTGGAAATTATTTTTCGGTTCAAATTAATTTCACCCGTTTTACGGAGAAGCCCCCACTTTTTTTCTGGATGCAGGTTGTGAGCATGAAAGTTTTTGGTGTTAATGAATTTAGTGCACGTTTCCCAAATGCCATATGTGGAATTGTAACATTGGTCGTTTTATTTAGAATAGGAAAGCAAATTTTCAATGAACAGTTTGCGCGTATCTGGGTGATGGTTTATTTGGGCACTTTTGTTACTTTTTTATATTTCAAAAGTGGTATCATAGATCCTTGGTTTAATTTATTTATTTTTTTAGCGATCTATCATTTCTATTCCTTAACAACATCCGTTCAAGTGAATCGATTGAAGCACCTTGTTTTAACAGGTGTATTTTTAGGCTTGGCTGTGTTGACAAAAGGGCCAGTAGCTATTTTAATTGCACTATTAACCTATCTGGTTGTTGTTGTATTGAACCGCTTTCGATTTTTTATCAATGGCAAAGAGTTTGTCACCATTTTTGCAACTACATTAATAGTTTGTTTTGCTTGGTTTGGGGTTGATTTAATTCAAAATGGTCCCAGTTTTTTAATTGAATTTTTGCAGCGACAAATAGCCATATTTAGTACCAATGATGCGGATCATGGGGAGCCTTTTTTTTACCATTGGTGGGTATTATTATTAGGATGTTTTCCTGCATCTATTTTTTTTATGAAAGGGATATTTGTTCAAATGGAGCGTAATGAACAAAAAATGTTCAAACAATGGATGGTGGTTTTATTTTGGGTTATCTTATTGCTATTCTCAATAGTAAAAACAAAAATTGTTCACTATTCCTCACTATGTTGGTTTCCTTTAACGGCGATTGCAAGTATGTACCTGTATGAAATTTTTACCGATAAAGTAAGAAGAATGCATATAGTTTTCAAAATGTTAATTGGGATTATTGGAATTTTATTATCCTTAGTTTTGATTGCGATTCCCTATGCATTAATGAATAAAGCTGCTTGGGTACATTTGCTGGAGGACCCATTCGCGCGTGCCAACTTGCAAGCGGATGTGCAATGGTACTGGTGGGATGGCTTTGGCGGCTGCATTTTATTATTAGGTGTTTTGTTTTACCTGTTTAGCAAACAAAATAAATTAAAAACAATTTTACTCTTTTTAAGTGTGACATTATGCTGCTTATACACCTCAGTAATGATTGTGCCGAATATTGAAGGCATTAGCCAACGTGCTAATATTGAATTCTTTGAAAAAAGACAAGGGGAGGATTGTTATGTTGAAACAGTGGGCTATCGTAGTTACGCGCAATATTTTTATTCAAAAAAACAGGCTTATACATCGGCGCAGAAAATTAAAATTGATACGGTGTTAATGGGCGGAAGTTCTCAACCAGATACACTAACCACAAAGCAAAAGGAGCTTAATTTTAGTCAATGGGTATTGTATGGCAATATAGATAAGCCAGCTTATTTTTCAATTAAGATTCAAAATAAGCAAATCTTAGACACCCTGCCTGATTTAAATAAACTATACGAAAAAAATGGGTTTGCTTTTTACAAACGTCTTCCTAAGTAAGCAGGTAAAAAATTAGTGCTTGTGTTTGTATATTGGAGAATTGTACAAACCTAATTGCTTGAAAAAATAGCCAAAGGAAACACCCAATACGCCAATACCATATTGGATACTTCGTTTTAAATTAATAGAGGAAGCATCGTCAAAATATTTAGTAGGGCAGGTGACTTCACCAATGTCAAATCCTGCATCAAAAATTTGTGCAATCATTTCATTGTCAAATACAAAATCATCATTGTTTGCTTCGTAATTCACTTTTAACAAAACTTCTTTGCTAAATGAACGATAGCCAGTATGATATTCACTTAGCTTTTGGTTCATTAAAATATTCTGTGTTAAAGTTAATATACGATTGGCAATAAATTTATACATCGGCATACCGCCTTTTAAGGCACCTTTTCCTAAAATTCTTGACCCAAAAACAACAGGGTATAAGTCATTCGCAATAATGCTAGTCATTGCTAAGATAAGTTTAGGGGTATATTGGTAGTCGGGATGAAGCATGACTACGATATCTGCATTTAATTCAAGCGCTTTATTATAACATGATTTTTGGTTGCCGCCATAACCTTTATTTTGGGTATGGGTAATGATGTGTTTAATCCCCAGGCGCTCCGCTTCAATGACGGTATGATCCTTACTTGCGTCGTTCACTAAAATAACATCATCTACAATATCAAATGGAATTTCATTATAAGTTTGCTCTAATGTTTTTTCTGCATTATAGGCAGGCATGACCACCACTACTTTTTTACCGTTAATCATTCTTGAGAAATTAAATTATATTACTTGCACCGAAATATTAAGGTAAAAGTAGTAATTTATTTCTTATTTATTTTGCCCCTTCTTCGAATTCATTGGTTATCAGTTGTAAAAAAGGTAACTGTATATTTTTAGTAGGTTTATCTTTCAAATACCACTTCTTCATACGGTATTCTAAAACGTGGGCCCCACACCCCATCATTTGTTCCTTTGCCCACACTAATGATCATATTAATTTCAGCACCGCTGGGCAAATTCAATTGTTTTTTTACGCGTACTTGATCAAATCCTTCCATTGGGCAGCATTCGAAACCTTCCGCTGCAATGGAAAGCATAAATGTTTGTGCTGCTAATGCGCAAGATTTGTGCACGGTGATTCTTTGATCAGCTTTTCCGCCAAATCGAATAAATGGTTTCCTTAAACCCATAAAAAAACTCATGCATCGGCGGATGAAAGCAAAAACACCAAAAAAATCACTGCGATAAGCTAAGGGCATTAATTTTCCGTAATAATACAATCCTCTTTTTTCTAACTTATTAGGTTCGCCTTTAATGGCATTTTTTAATCTGTCGTAATTCCATTTGGCACGTTGGGGCCATAAATCCTTTCTGGTTACAAAAACCACTATTTGTTTGGCAGTTTTAGCGGCAGATTGTCCAAGGCACAAAGCGGTGTACTTTTCTCTTTCTTCCTTATTCTTGATCCAATAAAATTCCCATAACTGCATATTGCTGCTATTAGGGGATAGTATTGCTCTTTCCAAGCTTCTTTTAATGACATCATCAGGCACTTCCACTAGTGGGTCAAATTTTCGATTAGAACGGCGACGATTAATTATTTCTTGAAATTGGCTTGAAAACATGAAGTGCTATTTATTTTAATTAATTTTACAAAACCAAATGGATGTTATTTAATAACAACTAAATAGGCATTCGGTTTGATCCGGGTGCAAATTAAATTAAACTTTATGAAGCTATGTTAAAAAGAATTATAATTTTCTTGCTAGTCATCCTTGTCCTGTTGGGGGGATTATCTTTTACACCTCAGTTTTCACACTTAAAAAACTTCGCTATCTGGGGGAAACATAGCATACATGACTATAAAACACATCCTACACGTTTGGTAGCAAGTGGTGGTGCGCCTCAGTATTGGCCTTTGGATTCAAACTATAATAAAGGGGTCATTCCGGATTCTTTAATGGCTGTTATTGATTCAAATGACACCCATGCTTTTATTGTTATACAAAATGGTAAATTATTGTATGAAAAGTATTGGGATGGGTATACACCTAAAACATTAAGTGGGTCTTTTTCGGCTGCCAAAAGTATTATTTCCTTATTAATTGGTATCGCGCTTGACGAAGGGAAAATTAAATCCTTGGACGAGCCTGTCTCAAATTATGTTCCGCATTTTAAAAATGAGGGATTGGACAAAGTGCGCATCAAGGATTTGTTAACCATGAGTTCGGGTACCAATTATCGCGAATTTGATAAAAGCTATTTTAGTTTAAATGCTTCTGCATATTATGGCGACGATGAAGCGTATTTAATTGAAAATTTAAAAGCAAAGGAGCCAGCCGGTGTTCATTGGGATTATCGAAGTGCGGATACCCAGGTGCTTGGATTTATTGTTGAAAAAGCATTTGGTCAAAATATTTCCGAACTCGTTTCTGAAAGATTTATGAAACCCATGGGTGCTGAAGCAGATGCTTTGTGGTTATTAGACGGAAACAAAAAACATGAAAAAGCGTTTTGTTGTTTTAATGGGGTAGCGCATGACTATGCAAGATTTGGCCAGTTGGTATTAAACAATGGCCAATGGAACGGCAAACAAATTGTTTCTGAAAGTTATATTAAGGCGGCCACTACACCCGCTTCCTATTTAAAGGATCCTTATGAAAATGGCAACCCGGTTGATTTTTATGGCTATCAATATTGGATATTTAATGAACAAGGGCATGAGATAGTAGCACAAAATGGATTGTTTGGGCAATACGTATATATTATAAGAGATAAAAATGCAATCGTAGTTCGTTTGGGTGAATCCAAAGTCACGAAGCCTATTCATCATCATCAGCCTGAAAATTTTAGTTTTGCAGCTGCGGCTTTGTCATTGTTAAAATAAGTAAAAGGGTATAAATTAAAAGGGTCCTCCGATTTTTCGGAGGACCCTTTTGGTATAAAATTTTCTAAATAAATTAAATTAAAATAAATCCATTCCTTTTGCAAAATAAGTTAAGGTGCCAGGAAGTGCTAACCAGAAGAATTCTCTTTTAAAAATGATTAATGCAACCAAAATGATTAACCAAACAGAGAAATAAATCCAATACTTTTTGGTACTTTTTTGCGCTTCCATACTTATTTTATTTTAATGTGTTATTGTTATGTTTTGCAAATATACAAAAATTCTCAAATGAAATTAAATGTCAATTGCAATAGCTGGGTAGTTGCTTACAGTTCGGGAGTGTAGGTATATTTGAGATCCACTTTCCAGCCATCTTTGGTTTGTATCACTTTTAATTTATGCGCCACTTTTTCAAATGAATTTTCATAATAGATCACTGAATTTGAACTATCAATAGCACTAATTTCGTTGATCTGGATGGAAGCTTGTCTGAGTTGTTGCCTACCTTCCTTGTCAAGGGTGTAATAGTTTTTAGCTATTTGTTCAAAATGACCTTTGTTCACGCTATCGGGAATAAGGTAAAATTTTGCTTTTTTAAATTCGCCTTGCAAGCAGCTTTCGATAAAATAGCGCCCGCCATCCAAGGGGCTGGTAGCGATTTCAAAATCCGGCTGTTGTCGGCAACTCAAAAGGCATATGCTGGCAAAAATTAAGGCGAATAGCTTTTTAATCATATGCAAAGGTAAGCCAATTATGGAAAATTTGAGGGTGGATTAACTTGTTTAATTGGCATCTTGGGGCGTTTATATTAATTTTGATTATAATTAAAGCATCTTATACCGGCTTGGGGCTGTTAGGTTTTTGTAAAAATGAATGAAGCAATTAATAGATAAAATAAACTTATGACTAAAAAAGAATTGATTGAACAGATAAAATTAAAAAATTCTTATTTATGTGTTGGGTTAGATACGGATATTGAAAAGTTACCTGCAGGGTTGCCTAAAAATGAAAAGGGGATGATTGCTTTTAATAAAGCCATTATTGATGCCACAGCCCCTTATTGTGTTGGGTATAAAATTAATACTGCGTTTTATGAATCGCAGGGGGTGAAGGGTTGGGAAGCTATGGAGGAAAGTTTGGCACATATTCCAAAAACGCATTTCACTATTGCAGATGCAAAAAGAGGAGATATTGGAAACACTTCTGCGCAATATGCAAAAACATTTTTTGAAGTTTTACCTTTTGATGCCATTACGGTAGCTCCTTATATGGGACGAGATAGTGTGGATCCTTTTTTAGCATATACGAATAAGTTCACCATTGTGTTGGGGTTAACCTCTAACGCCGGAAGTCAAAATTTTCAACAACAAAAATTAGCGAATGGGCAATTTTTATACGAATCAGTTTTGGAACAAGTGTCCAGCTGGGGGAGTCCTGAACAAATGATGTTTGTGGTTGGTGCAACAAAGGCATCTGATTTAGAAAGTATTAGAAAAATAATTCCAAATCATTTTTTACTCCTGCCAGGTGTGGGAGCGCAAGGAGGTAGTTTGGCTGATGTGACAAAATTTGGGATCAATGATTCAGTGGGTTTGTTGGTCAATGCAAGTAGGGCAGTGATTTTTGCAAGTAATGGAAATGATTTTGCAGAAAAAGCAGCAATTGCCGCTCATCAATATGCCAACGAAATGAAAACTTTATTATCTACTTCCTAAGTAGTTTAAATTAACTTTACCAAACAAAATCACTAAGTAAATTATTTATCATGGCAGTTCGCGCAGATTTATTTGAATCACCTGATTATTTCCAATTAGATGAGTTGTTAAATGAAGAACAACGCATGGTTAGAAAAGCTGTTCGTGATTATGTTAAAAAAGAAATTTCTCCCATCATTGAGGACTACGCGCAACGCGCTGAGTTTCCTACGCATATTGTAAAACAGTTAGGCGCACTTGGCTGCTTCGGGCCGACCATTCCAACGGAATATGGTGGGGGTGGTTTGGATTATATCAGTTATGGTTTAATGATGCAAGAATTGGAAAGAGGAGACAGCGGTGTACGAAGTGCGGCAAGTGTGCAAGGTTCCTTGGTGATGCATCCGATTTATGCTTTTGGGAATGACGCGCAAAAGAAAAAATATTTACCAAAGTTGGCGACCGGTGAATGGGTGGGATGTTTTGGATTAACAGAGCCTGATCATGGTTCTGATCCATTAAGTATGATTACCAACATCAAAGAGGAGGGAGATCACGTGATTTTGAATGGTGCAAAGATGTGGATTAGTAATGCCCCCATTGCAGATATAGCTGTGGTATGGGCCAAAAACGAAGAAGGTGAAATAGTGGGATTGATTGTGGAGCGAGGAATGGCAGGGTTTACAACGCCAACCATACATGATAAATGGAGTTTGCGTGCAAGTGCAACTGGCGAATTGGTTTTTGATCATGTGCGAGTGCCTAAACAAAATATACTACCTAATATCAAAGGCTTAAAAGGACCATTAAGTTGTTTAAGTAAAGCACGTTACGGGATTGCTTGGGGTGCATTAGGCGCTGCGATGGATTGTTATTTTACTGCACTTAAATATAGTCAGGAACGTATTCAATTTGGTAAACCCATTGGTGCTTTTCAATTACAGCAAAAAAAATTAGCGGAAATGATTACGGAAATCACCAAGGCCCAACTCATGGTTTGGCGTATTGGTGTATTAATGAATGAAGGTCGTGCAACACCGCAACAAATAAGTATGGCCAAGCGAAACAGTTGTGAGATGGCTGTGAATATTGTGCGAGATGCAAGACAGGTTTTAGGAGGCATGGGTATTACTGGTGAATTTTCAATCATGCGACATATGATGAATTTAGAGAGTGTGATTACTTATGAGGGCACCCATGACATTCATTTGTTAATTACTGGAATGGA
>SHWT01000134.1 GCA_009693715.1 Chitinophagaceae bacterium | reverse complement strand
TTTAAATTTTTTCGATGATGGCTAATGATTTTTGAATCATATTATTTACAGCCTGACCCATATCCTTACTGTATTCTTTTTTAACACGGTTGGCAACAATCACATTGATACTTAAGCATTGGTGTCCTAAAATATTACACAAGCCATAAATAGCGCTGGTTTCCATTTCAAAGTTGGCGATATGATGATTGCCATATTTAAAACTCGTCATTTGGTCAACCAAATTAGGCATTGCCAAAGGCATTCTCAATATACGACCTTGTGGGCCATAAAATCCTGGACAGGTAACGGTGATACCATGATTATATCCTTGCGTAAAGTGTTTAATTAACCCAGCACTTGCTGAAGTGATATAAGGAAACACTTTGTGTGAATTTATTTGCGTGTGGGATTCAAATGCAGCTAAGATTGCTTTTTCTTCCTCGTTGTTTTGCAAATTATAAAAATGCAATAAGTTGTCAATGCCTAAGCCATGTGTACCCGCGACCAATTGATCAACACCCACTTCGCCTTGTAATGAACCGCAAGTACCCATTCTTATAATGGCCACTGACTTTTTTTGTTCTTTAATCGTCCTGGTTTCAAAATCAATATTCACCAGCGCGTCTACTTCATTTAAGGCAATATCGATATTATCGGGCCCAATGCCGGTAGATAAAACTGAAATTCGCTTATTTCCAACATAACCTGTATGTGTAATAAATTCTCTATGTGCGCAAACATGCTCCACGCGATCAAAATATTTACTCACTTCGGCTACTCGGTCGGGGTCACCCACGGTAATAATAGTGTCCGCAATTTGATCTGGCCTTACATTAAGGTGATAAATTGCCCCTCTTTCGTTAATGATCATTTCCGATGCGCCAATGGGTTGCATATTTGAATTTTATGTCACAAATGTCGTTTAAATCGTATTAGCTGTAAAATTCTTTTATAATTAAATTGTTTGTGTTAATTTTACCTTCTAGAAAAGGTCCTGTGGCCGAGTGGCTAGGCAGAGCTCTGCAAAAGCTCCCACAGCGGTTCGAATCCGCTCGGGACCTCGATACAAAGCCTCCTCCGATAATCGGAGGAGGCTTTTTTCATGCAACACAACGACGAAAGCTTGCTTTCGAAAGTTGGGGGGCATGAAAAAAGGCCAACACAAATCAACGATTTGTGTTGGAAAGGCTTTGGGTAAAGCGGGTATACCGAAGCGGATGACAATGCGAAGCATTGGCAATCCGAAAGTAGGGGGGCTAATCTGAGGGGGTATTTTGCCCCTTTAATATTAAGAATTAATACATTTTTCGGTAATCCCTTGACATATATATTTGATTTATTGGGGGTATAAATATTAATTAAAAATCATGTATTACAATAAAAAGAATCATAATCTAAGCAATTTGTTTTGCGGAGGCTTTTTTATAGTATGCCTTACTTTTTTCAGCGCATGTATAAAAAGCGAATCAAGCATCAACTATAATAAGGATCAAATTTTAGTTAATTACAAGCAAGTCTTAATTAAAGTTATTGAGGATTTGAATAAAATAGATCCTGAAATTTCAAAGAAGTCTGGTATAATAAGTCAATTACTACTTGAAAATCAAGCTAAGGAAATTATCATTCCTTTATTATCGATTTCAAAGGGGCTACTTAAAACATATCAAACATATGATAGTGTAAATTTGGAAATTCTTGGTGATGAAAAAGGTTTGATAATTGCAGCTCTGCTAGTATTTAATAATGAAATTAAATCTAATGCTCAGACAAAATCAAATGAGAATAAATTCAAAATAATGGGTGAGCGTTCTATCTTGGCTATTGAAATTGATAGGCAAGAGTTAAATGGCTGTTTGTTAGAAATCTTCGGATTAGGGGCTGGTGTTTATGGTTTAATAAAAGTAGAAGGAAAAATTATCGTTAAAAATTTAGTCAGTTTAGTGATGAAAGTCGGATTAAAATCTTTAAGTTGGGTAGGTATTGCATATACAGTTTACAACCTTACAATGTGTTTAGTAGAAGCAGATAACGATTAAATTTATTTTATGATTGAACTAATTTTTTTAACAGTTTTTACATCTTCAATATTGTCAATATATTTTTATGATCTTATTACAAATAAAATAAGCAAAAATGATACCTATAGGGATTTGAAGTTTAAAACCATCTATTTATATCTGACCTCTGGGCTATTCTTATTAAATAAGACAATAGAAGTTTATCAAGACTATTTTAATCACAAATAAAAGTAGTTACTTTGCTCAAGATTTTATATTATGAAGCACTCTCAAACCATCGGAATACTACTTTGCTTAGCATTGATTTACACAACCACCCAACCATTTATTATCATAGAAAGTAGGAATTGGGTAATTACCGGTTGGAATCCAGTGGGAAGTTCCTTTGGTCAATCTGGAAAATTTTTATGCTTTTTTTCGGCCTTGAGTGCTTTGTTTTTTGCTTTGCCTTATATATGGGCAAAAAGATTCAATATGGTTTTTGGTGCATTAATGTTGGCATGGGCATTCCGTAATTATTTAATATTAGCTACCTGTCAAATGGGGGAGTGTCCGCAAAGGCAATGGGCATTGTATGGTTGTATATTTTTATCAGGCTTAATTTTATTAATGACATTTTTGCCAAAAATAAAAGTCAGCTAAATAGCTACAAAAAGGGAATCCAACTTAAACGGAAAATTTCTTCAAGGCTTTATCAATCATATTAACTGATTCCAAAATTTGCTTTTCATTAATAATCAACGGTGGTGCAAATCTTATTTTGTCACCTTGTGTTGGTTTTGCTAATAGGCCTTCTTCGCAAAGTTGCAAACAAATATTCCAAGAAAATTCAGGATCTTTATTATTAATCACAATGGCGTTTAATAATCCTTTTCCTCTTATTAATAGGATTAATGGGGATTGCAGTTTGGCTAATTCAGATCGAAATAGTTGTCCCATATTTTCTGCATTCTCCGCCATGTTTTCTGATTTTAATACTTCCAATGAAGTCATAGCAACAGCGCATGCCAAAGGATTACCTCCATAGGTAGATCCGTGTTCACCTGGTAATATTTGTAACATTATTTCATTGTCAGCCAAAACTGCTGAAATTGGAAGTGTGCCACCACTCAAAGCTTTTCCTAAAATTAAAATATCTGGTCGTACATTTTCATGATCACATGCCAGCATTTTTCCAGTACGTGCTAAACCTGTTTGAACTTCATCTGCAATAAATAGAATATTATAATGACTACATAAATCTCTTACTCCTTTCAAATAACCCTCTGAAGGCAATACAACTCCAGCTTCACCTTGTATTGGTTCAACCATAAATGCGGCCACTGTATTATCTTGAAATGCTTTTTCAAGTGCGATTAAATCATTGAAAGGTACTAAACCAAAGCCTTGCATATAAGGCCCAAAACCTTGATAACTACTAGGATCAGTGGATGATGAAATTGCAGCTAATGTTCGCCCCCAAAAATTACCTTCTGCAAAAATAATTTTTGCTTGATTTTCGGGAATGCCTTTTACATTATAGCCCCATCGTCTTGCTAATTTAATTGCTGTTTCACCGCCTTCTACACCAGTATTCATTGGTAATATTTTATCAAAGCCAAAATAGGAAGTGATGTATTTTTCGTATTCGCCTAATAAATTATTATGAAATGCACGCGATGTTAAAGTTAATTTACTTGCTTGTTCTTGTAATGATTTTATAATAGCAGGGTGACAATGACCTTGATTCACTGCGGAGTATCCGCTTAGGAAATCGAAGTACTTTTTCCCGTCTACATCATATAAATAAACCCCTTCCCCTTTTTCGATCACTACTGGAATCGGGTGATAGTTATGTGCACCAAACTGATCTTCAAGAGCCAAATATTTTGCAGCAGCATCGCTTAATGTATTAGGATTATTCATAGCTAAACAATTTCAAGTTAAAAAAAATAAAAAACGCCAAGACGCCAAAGGAAAGAAAATAAAGGAGGTGTTAAACTAACCCCAAGGGATGATTTAGAAAATCTAAATTAGCAAATAAAAAAAGGCCTTTATTCATAGATGTAATTTAGTTTTTTTAGTGCAAATTCCAAGGATTTGGTGGTACATTCGCTAAAACTATGCCCTTTGAATCCAACTATTTCAATCGTTATTTTAAATTTTAATGGTGTAAAATACCTACAAGAGTTTTTACCGTCGGTAATGGCTACCCAGTACGATGCATTTGAAATCATTGTTGCTGATAATGGATCAACGGACAATTCATTAGAGATTTTAGCACAGCAGTTCCCCACTGTTAAAGTAATTACAAATAAGCAAAACGAAGGATTCGCTGGTGGGTATAATTGGGCATTGAAGCAAGTGATTAGCGATTATTATGTACTTCTAAATTCAGATGTACAAGTGGCTCCCAATTGGATGCAACCGATGGTTGATTTATTACAATCTAATCCGAGTATTGGGGCATGTCAACCTAAAATTTTAGCACACAATAATCCAACCACTTTTGAATATGCAGGCGCAGCTGGTGGATGGATTGATATATTAGGATATCCATTTTCAAGAGGGCGCGTTTTTGATATATGTGAAACAGATCAGCAGCAATATGATTCCGTTGCACCTATCTTTTGGGCGACTGGCGCATGTATGATGATCAGATCCTCCCTATTCCATGAATTAAAAGGTTTTGATGTGCACTTTTTCGCACATCAGGAGGAAATTGACCTTTGTTGGCGAATGCAGTTAAATGGCCATCAATTATTTGCTTGCCCGACTTCGGTGGTCTATCATGTGGGTGGAGGAACTTTGCCAAAAGGGGGAAGAAAGGTGTTTTTGAATTTCAGGAATAATTTAATGATGCTGGCTAAAAATTTGCCTTTAAGTGAATTGGTATGGAAAATGCCAATGAGGCTTGGGTTAGATGCTATATCGGCTTATAAAGGGCTATTAACTGGAGATTCGTCCTTTTTTATGGCCATTGCAAAGGCGCATTTCTCCTTCTTCGGATATTTGATGTCAGGGAAGATAAAAAGGACTGAAAATACAAAACCAATGAAATCGCTTCATGGCGTATATGGGGGATCCGTAGTTTGGCAGTACTTTATAAAAAATAAGCATCATTTTGACAAAATTGTAACGAAACCCGTTCATAATTAAGAACTTGTTGTTATTTTTGCGTCCGTAATTAATCAATATGTCACAAGATTTACAAGAAACAGCAGCACAAAAAGATATCG
>SHWT01000007.1 GCA_009693715.1 Chitinophagaceae bacterium | reverse complement strand
GTTTCTGTCGCGACGTTTAGTTGCTTGTCTTACATCTTTTTTGGTAGCCGAATGATTTGCCATGTACTAATATTAATTTTCAGGAGGGCAAAGGTAAGGTACTTAAACAAATAATTAAAATTAAAATACAAAAAAAATAAAAATCAATATAATTATATGAAAATCAATTAGTTATATATGCTACACGACTGGTATTTTAGTTAAAATATAGGGAATTAAAATAGGAGGGTTAAGCGGGGCGAATTTTAAGGGTTTTAATATGCAAGCTAGTTCCGTTTTGGCATAGTTCCACGCTAATCCTATTATCTGATTTTAGGGAAACCTACTTGTTAAATTTATCCGCTAATTTTGGGCTCCTGCGAAAGCAAGGCCTTATATATGCACCAACAGATTCATCAACAAATAGCTGAAAATTTACTCGACAACTACCAGGGGCAGGAGCCATTGGCCAATTATTTAAAAAAGTACTTTTCCGCTAATAAAAAACATGGTAGTCGGGACAGAAAAAGCATTTCCGCATTTTGTTATGCGCATTTTAGAGATGGGGAAATTATTTTCCCGCTGTTGCAAAATGTATCCTCGGAAATAAATGTGAAACAATTTGTAGCATCCCATCAGGAGCAGCCCTTGTTGTTTATAAGGGTGCGTCCATGGCAAAAAGAAAAAGTAATTCCCAAACTAATTGCAGCACAAATTACTTATCAGGAAATTACGCCAACTACTTTTGCTTTTGTTAATACCACTTCACTTCAAAATGTATTGGAATTAAATAAGGAAGTAGTGATTCAGGATTTAAATTCACAAGCACTTGCATCCTTACTTGCACTCGTGCCTACCAGCATGGATCAGGTATTAAATGTTTGGGACGCCTGCGCAGCAAGTGGTGGGAAATCTATTTTAATGTTTGATTATTTAGCGAATATTAAAATTCATGTTACAGATATTCGGGAATCTATTTTACATAACTGTGAAAAACGATTAGCGGAAGCAGGCATCAGGCCTTCTTCTGTGCAAGTGGTGGATTTGGTTTATCCTTTTGAAATAAAAAAACAATTCGATTTTATATTCGCGGATGTGCCTTGTTCTGGAAGTGGTACTTGGGGTAGGACACCAGAGCAATTAAAATACTTTAAACAGGAACAACTTGCCAACTATACGGAGCTGCAAGGAAAAATTATTGAAAATTTAATTCCAGCTTTAAAGTTGCATGGACATTTGTTATTTGCAACATGTTCGGTTTATCAAAACGAAAACGAAAATAATATAGCTAAATTATTAGCTACTGGTAAATTTAAAGTAGTGAAACAACAATACTTTAAAGGATACGATAAACAAGCTGATACTTTGTTTGGCGCTTTGCTTGAAAAAATCGCAGATTAATGGATTAGCGGCTTGCGTTTAATACGCCGCTTTGTATAATACCGCCTGCAACCACATCATCCCCTTCATAAAATACAGCACTTTGACCTGGGGCAATGCTTTTTACATTTTCGTAAAATCTTGCTTGAATACCATTGTCGGCATTGGATAAGGTACATAAAGCACCCGCATCGTGGTATCTAATTTTTGCCATCACATCCATGGATTCAGATAGATGATCATATTTAATCCAATTTAATTTAGCGACCATCATGTCATTTTTATCTAAGTCAGTTTCTTCACCAATCACAACGACATTGTTCACTGGATCAATATCGGTCACATACACAGGATGACCCATGGCTAATTCCAATCCTTTTCTTTGTCCAATCGTATAAAATGGATAGCCTTTATGTTTGCCTAATCTTTTTCCTTTGGTATCCACAAACCAACCGCCGTTAACCCTTTCTTCCAAACCATCCACGCGTCTTTTTAAAAATCCTCTATAATCATTATCAGGAACAAAGCAAATTTCATAGCTCTCACTTTTTTTAGCCAATTCCGGATAGCCCATATCAATCGCCATTTGCTTGATATCTTTTTTATGCATGCCACCCAATGGTAAAATAGTACGCTTTAGTAAATCCTGATCCACGCCCCACAATACATAACTCTGGTCCTTGGTTTCATCCAAGCCTTTTGAAATTACATAACGGCCATTGGTGTGTTGTCTCACTTTTGCATAATGTCCTGTAGCAATAAATTCACAACCGAGTGCATCGGCACGTTTCAATAATGCACGCCATTTAATATGGGTGTTACACATCACGCAAGGGTTGGGTGTGCGACCTGCTAAATATTCTTCCACAAAATTTTCAATAACAAAATCGCCAAACTCTTCTCTAATATCTAATATATAGTGGGGGAAGCCGTTGTTGACAGCAGCTAATCGGGCATCATTAAAGGAGTCGATATTGCAACAACCTGTTTCCTTTCCATTGGTGTTGCTAGTGGAGTAATCCCAGGTTTTCATGGTTATTCCAATAACCTCATAACCTTCATTGTGTAATAGAAGCGCGGCAACCGTGCTATCAATCCCGCCGCTCATGGCGACTAAAACCTTTCCTTTTTTACTCATGGTATTTGGCCAGTTAAATGTTGGCTTACCACAAAAGTAATTGATCCTGAGCTACTTTATCACATTGGGGGTAAAAGTGGGCTTAATTTTTAATGTCGACAACCGAAAAACCCTATCTTCATTCCCATAAAACGACAAAATATAAGAAAATGATTAAACTACAAGTAATTGGAAATTTAGGCAAAGACGCCTTAGTTAACAATGTAAACGGCAAAACAGTAATTAACTTTAATGTAGCTCATACTGAGCGATTTAAAGATGCACAAGGGAATCAAAAAGATCGCACTACATGGGTGGATTGTTCCTATTGGACAGATCGCACAGCTGTAGCGCCTTATTTAAAAAAGGGTACACAAGTGTATGTAGAAGGAACGCCTGATGTAAGATCCTATACGACCACTGATGGACGCAATGGCGCTTCATTAACACTTCGAATTTCATCAGTTCAATTATTAGGTGCCAAGCCAGCTGGTTCAAATACAGGTGGTGAATCTGATTCCGCTGTTAGTGGTGATTCAGTGCATCAAAATACAGGTGCCGCTGATACAACTGCGATGGATGATTTACCATTTTAATTAATAAAGCATTCTGCAATATTTAAAAGGTATACTTTACAGTATACCTTTTTTTATAATAGGCTAACATTTGTTTGGTAATTAACTTGAATTTTATAATTTGATTAAATAAGTTCGTTAATTCATTTAAAATTCACAGCACATAATTACCTTTGACGCTACAAAAATTGGTTACATAAAATTTTTTCTAATGAGGATAATGAAATTTGGAGGAACAAGTGTTGGGAAGCCGGAAAGGATGCACCAAGTATCGCAATTAATCACGCGTGATGGTGAGCCTACTATCGTGGTATTAAGTGCATTGAGTGGCACCACCAATGCATTGGTTGAAATAAGTAATAGTTTGGCAGCACAAGATAAAAAAGGGTCCGCTGAAAAAATTGATGTACTTGAAAAACATTATGCATTATTTATTAATGATTTAATAAAAGAGGTGTCGCTTAAATCAAAAGCAGAAGCAATTATAAAAGAACATTTTGAATTTTTAAGAATTACACAACGCATCTCCTTAAGTGATGCTTTGAATAAAGATATTTTAGCACAGGGGGAATTAATGAGTACCAAGCTCTTTGCATTGTATTTGGAGCAAGAAAAAATTGAACACGCATTAATTCCTGCTTTGGATTTTATGTGTTTGGATATCAATGATGAGCCAGATTTAACTTTGATAGCGCAAAAAATAAAAGTTGTCTTGGCGCAACATCCAACTAAAAAATTATTTATTACCCAGGGATATATTTGTCGCAATACAAAAGGGGAGGTGGATAATTTAAAGAGAGGAGGAAGTGATTACACCGCATCATTAATTGCTGCAGCAGTGCAAGCAAGTGTTTGTGAAATTTGGACGGATATTGATGGCATGCATAATAACGATCCAAGAGTCGTGGATAAAACGGTTGCCATTGAGCAATTGAGTTTTGATGAGGCAGCGGAGTTGGCCTATTTCGGCGCTAAAATATTACACCCAACCTGTATTTGGCCTGCACAACAAGGAAACATCCCGGTGAAATTGTTAAATACCATGCAACCATCGGCGGCAGGCACAGTGATAAAGAAAGAAGCAGGGAGTACAGGTGTAAAAGCGGTGGCTGCTAAGGATGGTATTATCGCTATCAAAATTAAGAGCAGTAGAATGTTACTCGCGTATGGGTTTTTAAGAAAAATATTTGAAGTGTTTGAAAAATACAAAACACCTATTGATATGGTGACCACTTCAGAGGTGGCAGTATCTGTGACAATTGATAGTGATTTGCATTTAGATGAAATTATTGCAGAGCTAAACAATATCGCTTCTATCGAAGTGGAGCAAAATCAAACCATTATATCTATTGTAGGAAATGAAATTGCTAAAACAGATGCAGTGCTAACAAAATTATTTGATGCAATTAATGAAATACCGGTAACCATGGTAAGTTATGGTGGAAGTCATCATAATATTTCTTTATTGATTCCAAGTGAATATAAAACCAAAACATTACAATTGGTGAATAAGGGTTTATTTAATTTGTAATGAATTTTTCAGCGTTTTATTTTTTAGAGTTTTGCTCCAATTGAAATAAATAAACTGCGTCCATCAGCAGGAAGTGCGCCTGGCCCTGGGTAGCCGCCAGCGCGTCTGGTAAAATATCTTATATCCATTAAGTTATTGATACCTGCTTTTAGCTGTAACATTTTGGAAAATTTATAACTACCTGTTAAGTCTGTTATTGAATAGGAGGGGATGCGTCCAGTGTTGCCATTTGCACTTGCAGCAACCGTATTATTTGCATCACTAAAGGAGGCACCAACAAAACTTAATTGTGCCGTGATTAGAAAATTTTTGTATCCATAGCTGATACCTCCTCTGAAAATATCAGTTGGGGCATTTTCAACTTTTTTACCTTTGGTATTAGCGTCTTTATGATCACTGCTATAGGTCGCATTCGTATATGAATAGGAGCTAAATAAGATAACATCAGTGGTTTGACTATTTGAAAATGCCCTTACTGGATTAAATTCAATATAAGATTCTATGCCCTGACTAATACTTGCGCCTACATTGGTGATGAGTCTGTAGTTGGTGCCTGAAGTTGTGATAGTGCCGACACGATTATTATATTTTAAATAAAATCCACTAATATCAAATTGAATATAATTTTTTACTTTACCTCTATAGCCAATATCAAAATTATAACCCTTGGAATCTTTTAAATCAGGGTCAACCACATCTGTCGTTGGAGGTGCTTGTAAATTTGCAAATTGAATAGGCCTGTATGCTTGTGATAAATTTGTATAAAATTCTGTACTTTTTGTTATATGGTATTCTGATCCAACGCCAGCGAGTATGAAATTTCTACTTCTGGTGATATTTTGTAAATTAATAGCTATACCATTAGTGCTTAGGCCATTTCTTCCTGCAGCTGAACCTTCCAGCCATTCATATCTTATACCCGGAATTAGATATAACTTATCAGAAAATTTAAAAATGTTTTCTAAAAATACAGCAGCATTAGATGAAACAAAACTTACATCCTTAGGGTAGGATCCTTTTATAGAGATGTCATAATTGTTTCCAGTGCTACCAATACCATCGGCTAATCGATCCGTATTTCCTTTATACAATCTTATACCTCCAGCAATTGTATTTTTAAATTTCCCAATAGCATAATCACTTATAATTCTACTTTCAATACCGTAGTTTCTGTATTTATCTAAATTTACGATCCTATTATTAAATTGGTTTGTAGCAGTATTGATGCTATCTTTTATATTGATTGATTGTAAAAACCCTAGACTATTCCGATCACCGATGGTTCCATAAATTTTTGTATTCCAACGGCTATGTTCATTGATATCGTATTGCAATATGATTGCGGGTGTCATCCAAGTGATATCAAACCAGTTTCTGTTTCTGAAGCTTTGTTTTGCATCTTGTTTTATTTGCACATCTGTTAAACCTCCAGCTTGTTGGCTTCTAATATGGGAATACATTAATTCAAACCTGAGTGAAAATTTATTTGTAAAATTATAGGTAATAGATCCGAAACCAGATTTGGTATAAAATTGACTGTTATTTCGCCATCCTTCCCCATTTCGTTGGTCAAAAAATGAATAATAGTGGAATTTTCCACGCTTGCCACCTAATGCATTATAACTATTTAGTAAGCCGTTGCTTCCAATAGTTTGTTGCGTTTCAAATTCGATGGGTTTATTAATTTCATTACCATCCTTTAAAATATAGTTGACCATTCCACCAAATTGCGGTCCATATTGAAGTGCACCTTGGCCTCTGATAATTTCAATTCTTTGAACAGCTTGAAGTTGTGGATTGTAATAGGCTTCGGGATAACCAAATGGATCGGCTGCGATATCATACCCATTTTGTCTAACATTAAATTCCCAGCTACGATTAGGGCTTAAACCCCTTGCAGCAATGCCAATTTGAATACCACTAGGATCACTTTCCCAGATGTGTATTCCTGGCACTTTTGCTAATACTTGACGCATGGTATTGTTGGCAATATTGCCCTGTACATTTTCAAGCACAATTAAAGCATTCTTTTTTCCAGCATAAATCGTAGTGCCAACAATTTCTGGTAGTTGTTGGTAATCACTTTTGCTATTTCTACCCACCACGGTTATGTCAGGTAATTTTTTCCATTGCAAGCTGTCCTTTGTTTTATCCTGTGCACATAGTTCTTGTGCCAGCATACAGATTAAGGTAATGGAAATGCTTATTTTTCGTATCATACTTTTAGGGATGCGAAAGTACTACCTCTAAAAATTGCTCATTTTTGAAATCAGGAAAAGTTATTTATGTTATACGGAAAAATAAAAAGGAGTCCCGAAAATCGGGACTCCTTTTTAGCTAGAATTTATATTTTATTAAATTTTAGATAAATAATAACGCGTCTCCGTAAGAGAAGAAACGGTATTTATCTTTAATTGCTTTTTTATATGCTTCCATCGCTAATTCATATCCTGCAAAAGCACAAGACATAATTAACAAACTCGTTTTTGGTAAATGAAAGTTGGTTACCAAGCTATCTGCAATATTAAAATTATAAGGAGGGTGAATAAAATGATTTGTCCATCCTTCTGCAGGTTTTAATAAACGTTGTGCAGTAACGCTGCTTTCCATAGCACGCATGGCTGTTGTTCCAATGGAACACACGCGGCGACCATTTTGTTTCGCAGTATTAATGATGCGACAAGCATCTTCATCAATCTTAAAATATTCAGCATCCATTTTATGTTTGCTTAAATCTTCCACTTCAATAGGGCGGAAAGTGCTTAAGCCAGTATGTAAGGTAACTTCCGCAAAACGAATACCTAAAATTTCAGATCTTTTTATTAACTCCTTGCTAAAGTGTAAGCCCGCTGTTGGCGCAGCTACTGCACCTTCATGCTTTGCATAAACTGTTTGGTATCTTTCTTTATCTTCTTCGTCTGGTTTGCGCTTAATATATTTAGGCAATGGGGTTTCTCCTAAAAATTCTAACATGTTTCTAAATCCATCATCATCCCCTTCCCATAAAAAACGAATGGTACGGCCACGGCTAGTGGTGTTATCAATGACTTCGGCAACCAATTCTTCATTTTCGCCAAAATATAATTTGTTTCCTACACGAATTTTTCTTGCGGGATCAACAATTACGTCCCATAAACGATTGGGCTTATTTAATTCTCTCAATAAGAAAACTTCAATCTTAGCACCTGTTTTTTCCTTGCGACCATACATACGTGCAGGAAATACCTTGGTGTTGTTCACGACAAAAACATCTTTATCATCGTAGTACTCTAATAAATCGGAAAAATTTCGATTCTCCATGTGACCGTTTTGACGGTTTACCACCATCAGTCTACTGTCTTCTCTACGTTTGGTAGGGTGTTGCGCGATCAAATTCAAAGGTAGGTCGTACCTAAATTGGGAAAGTTTCATTTGTGTCTATTTTTGGGTGATAGCCACATTAAGTTTACTACAGCCTTACGGGGCAGTTCGCTTCATGTTACGGCATGAAAATTATGGAGGCAAATGTACGACTTTAGCATTAATTTTGCAGATACAACATTTGTATCTAAAATTGGGCAATTTATACAAAATCACTAGATTTGCAAACAATTGTTAGTTTTGGTCCAGTGTTGATTTAAAACAAATTATTCTATGTTGAAAGCTAAATGGTGGAAAGTTTTGTCATTTTTCCTTTTGTTGTACACCTGTACCTATGGATTCATTGTTAAAGTACCTAAGTTGGATGATCGCATGCGAGAGTCAATACGCAACATGTTTTTTCATGTGCCTATGTGGTTTGGTATGATGATTCTATTTTTTGTATCCTTATTTTATGCAATTAAATATTTAAGATCAGGCAATCCAGTGCATGATGTATATTCCTATGCTTATGCATCCATGGGTTTGGTTTTTGGTATTTTAGGAATTATTACTGGTGCATTTTGGGCCAACTATCAATGGGGTAGCCCTTGGGTTGGTGATCCAAAACAAAATGGGGCAGCTATTGCTTTACTTATCTATTTTGCTTATTTCGTTTTAAGAGGAAGTTTAATTGATACCGAAAAGCGTGCAAGATTATCAGCAGTGTATAATATATTTTCATTTTTCATGTTGTTTCCCACTTTATGGATATTACCAAGATTAACTGAATCCTTACACCCGGGTGGACAAGGCAGTGAAGGAAATCCTGGAATTAATGGAAAAGATATGTCAGCAAACATGCGCACTGTTTTTTATCCTGCGGTTATTGGTTGGACTTTATTAGGTGTATGGATGAGTACATTAAATATTCGTTACCAAATATTAAAATTAAAGAAGGAAGAATTATTATAAATATTAACAAACTAAATCAAAGAATATGATTTCTCTTTTACAAGCAATGACGGCGAATAATGCAGACAGCTTAATGTTACGCGATGGTAAAATTTATTTAGTAATGACCGTCGTTAGCATCATATTAGTAGGCTTATTTATTTATGTGGCGAGCATTGATAAAAAAATAAGCAAGATGGAAAATAGTGCTAAAGATTAAATTTATTTAAAACCAAAATATATGTCAGACAATCAGCCTTACAGTTTTTTTGAAAGTGTTGAAAAAAGTTTCGACAAGGCTTCCAAGTTTACAACATGGGAGCAAGGAATATTAGATCAAATTAAAGCATGTAATAGTATTTATAGCATGCGTTTCCCTGTAAAAATGGATGACGGTCATATTGAAGTCATTGAAGCATATCGTGTACAGCATTCACAACATAAGTCACCTTGTAAAGGGGGTATTCGTTTTAGTATGGCGGTGAATCAGGATGAGGTAATGGCATTGGCTGCATTAATGACTTATAAGTGTGCTATTGTGAATGTTCCTTTTGGTGGTGCGAAGGGCGGTATTAAAATTAGCCCACGAAGTTTAAGTGCGTATGAATTAGAAAAAATAACCAGAAGATATACTTCTGAATTAGTAAAGAAAAATTTTATCGGTCCAGGTATTGATGTGCCCGCACCAGATTACGGAACAGGGGAGCGTGAGATGGCATGGATCGTGGATACCTATCAATCATTAAAGCCCGGCGAAATTGATGCAGCTGGTTGTGTGACTGGTAAACCTATTTCTTTAGGTGGTGTTCGGGGCCGTAAGGAAGCCACTGGATTGGGTGTATTTTTTGGCATCAGAGAAGTTTGTTTGATGGAAGATCAAATGAAAAAATTAGGACTTACTGTTGGCGTGCAAGATAAAAAAGTAATTGTACAAGGCTTGGGAAATGTAGGCTATTATACATCTAAATTTTTCAGAGAGGGGGGCGCTAAAGTTATTGCTATTGCAGAATTTGAAGGGGCTATTTATAATGAGGACGGATTAAATGAGGAGGATGTTTTTCAACATCGTAAAAAAACAGGAAGCATTTTAAATTTCCCAGGAGCGACGAACATTGCCAATAGTGCAGATGCATTAGAAATGGAATGTGATATTTTAATTCCAGCCGCATTGGAAAATGTGATTGATAAAGATAATGCACCTCGAATCAAAGCAAAAATAATTGGGGAAGCGGCGAATGGTCCATTAACGCCAGCAGCGGATGAGGTTTTTGCAAAAAAAGGTATTTTAGTTATTCCTGATATGTATTTAAATGCAGGTGGTGTTACTGTGTCTTATTTTGAGTGGTTGAAAAATTTAAGCCATGTAAGATATGGTCGTTTAGAAAAAAGGTTCACAGAAAATGCGAACATTAATATTTTGAATCAGATGGAGGAATTGACAGGTAAAAAAGTTAATCCTTCTGAAAAAGAAATTATTGCACATGGCCCTGATGAAATTGATTTAGTGCATAGTGGATTGGAAGAAACCATGATCAATGCAACAAAAGAGATAATGGATATTTGGAAAGCAAATCCTGCGATACCCGATATGAGAACAGCCGCTTATGTTTGTGCCATTAATAAAGTTGGAACCTCTTATGCTGAATTAGGAATTTTCCCATAACAGTAATTAACTTTCATCTTATATATACTCTGGGAAATTTTGCAATGAGTGCAGTTTCCCCCAATCTATTTTAGCGCCTAATGTTTGGTGTCCATTGGTGATAATTAAGTATTGCGCATTTAATACTTGTTGGTATTGTAATATTTGTTGCAATGTTTTTTCGCCTATCTCCACCCTTGCTTCCTTGCATTCAATAATCATCCAAGGGGTATCATTTTTATACACGACAATATCAAAGCGTTTGTCAAGTTCCCCTAATTGAATGGTTTTTTCAACGGCGATCAAACTACTGGGATAGTCGCAGGTTTGCACTAAATATTGTAATGTATTTTGCCTTACCCATTCTTCGGGAGTGAGGTTGATCCAAGCTTTTCGAAAAGGATCAAATATTTGATCCTTGCCTTGCACCTGCTGTAATTTAAAAGGATAGGTAGGGTAAATTAAGGCTTCCATGTGGATGTCCGATAAAATTTGTAATTTCAGCTATTAATACTTCAAATATAAGCACAGAATTCTTGGGAAGTAGTAGTCACAATTAAAATAATTAGGTATGAAATCAAAGCAGGAAATAGTTGACAATTGGTTACCTAGGTATACCGGTGCCACTTTGGACCAATTTGGTAAATATGTATTATTAACCAACTTTAGCCATTATGTAAACATGTTTGCAAAAATGCATCAAGTGGAAGTGATTGGAAAGGATCGCCCTATGCAGTGTGCTACTGCTGAAGGGATTACTATTATTAATTTTGGTATGGGTAGCCCTGGTGCCGCAACCATCATGGACTTACTAACCGCGATACAGCCCGAAGCCGTTTTGTTTTTAGGCAAATGCGGGGGATTGAAAAAAAGAAACAAAATTGGTGATTTAATATTACCTATTGCAGCCATTAGAGGCGAGGGTACTTCCAATGATTATTTTCCAGCAGAAGTTCCTGCACTACCTGCGTTCGCATTACAAAAAGCAATTTCAACTACGATACGAGATAGTGGCGTTGATTACTGGACAGGCACTGTATATACCACGAACCGTCGCGTATGGGAACATGATGATGCATTCAAACAATACTTAACGGATATTCGCGCTTATGCCATTGATATGGAAACAGCGACGATATTTACAGTGGGCTTTTATAATAAAATACCAACAGGTGCATTATTATTAGTGAGTGACTCACCTATGATTCCTGAAGGTGTTAAAACAGAAGCGAGTGATAGTTTGGTCACTGCTGAGTTTGTGGAGCGTCATTTAAATATTGGCATTGAATCATTAAAGCAATTAATCAATAACGGGCAAACTGTAAGGCACCTTCAGTTTTAATAATTTATATTTTAAAAAAACATAAAAAATATAAATTATTAAAACTTCATCCTCTTTTTGATTTTTTTTATTGATCTTTTTAAAGGGAGAAAAATGCTATATTTTTCTCCCTTTTTTCTTTTTATTACACGAAGACCAAAAAACATACCTGTTTTTTAGTCTCGAATGTTTACTCTTTCCACAAAAAGGGGAACAGGATATAGGATAGTGCAATGATCATAAAATCAAATCCTATCAATATCAAAACTAATTCAGGTAAACTGTTTTGTACGATATCTGAAAATGCAATATTTGCAATTTTCATTAATATCATTAGTTGTGGAATAATCAATGGGAATCCGAGTATCGCCATGATAGCAGATGGTTGTTGTGCTTTAGATGCAATGGCTGCTAAAAAGCTAAATACCAAACTTAAACTTATCCCGCCCAAACAACTAATCCCAAAAAATAACCATCCATGTTGCAAGGGGTTCCCGAGTAATACGGTAAACAATATTAAGCTAAGTCCACTCATGAGTGTCATGAGTAAACTATTGTAAATTAATTTTGAAAAGATAAAATGTACTGGACTCGCAATGGTATAAAAATACAACATCCTTCCTCGGCCTTCTTGTAAAAAACTTCGTGCCACAGTATTAATACAAATAAATAATAAAGTCACCCAAAACAGACCATTCCAAACAGGGTCATCGGGTTGTCCCATCGTTAAATAAATAACAAAAGTGGTGGAAGCAATATACAATAGGATACCAAAAAAAGTATACTGCTGCCTAAATTCAAGCAGTGCATCTTTTTTCAATAAGGTATAAACTATTTTGAGGCGCATACTCGGCATCTTGGTTCGTAATTATTTTTCTCTCCTAAAACAACTGTGCCTTCTTCATCACTTGTTCGATAAGACACATTTGCCAAATGTCCGCATTTCACACAAATAGCATGCAACTTGGTGATAAAGTCACCCACAGATAAAAGTGCGGGCATGGGGCCAAATGGCTTACCTAGGTAATCCATATCTAATCCTGCAATAATGACTCTCTTGCCTTGCATGACTAAGGTCTCACAAACCGCAATAATTCCTTCATCAAAAAATTGTGCTTCATCAATACCTACTACTTGTGCATGCTCGGCAAGTGCAAGTATTTCAGCTGAATTGGCTACTTGGGTGGAAGCGATTGCATTGGCATCGTGACTTACAATTTTTGTAACGTCGTAACGGGTATCGGCTGCTGGCTTGTATATTTCAATTTTTAAATTAGCGATTTTGGCTCTTTTTAACCTTCTAATCAATTCTTCAGTTTTGCCGCTAAACATGCTGCCACAAATCACTTCGATCCATCCTCTGCGCTCGCCGGTTATATTCTGCTCAATAAACATAGACAATAATTAATTTAGTTTCTTCGTTTTAAGAATAAGGGTGAAGTTATTGCCCCAAAAGTAAACATTCCTATGGATAGCGTAAAGGCTTTGGTGGAAAAATTAAGTGAGCAGTTGCGTCAAAATGAGGATAAATCGAGTTTGATCATAACGGCACAACAATTACTGACAGCATTGGGTGGGTCAGTAGTTGCCAAGCCATTGCCTCAAAATATATACCAGGAAACAACCATTGTAGTGCCAGATGAAGCAGTGATGCAAGCGCAGATTACCCCGGAACTTGCACCTGTCAGCAATACTGTCCAAGAGCTGGAAACGCCTGTGGAAGTAATCGATGAAAACTTGGTCGCTAATATTGTGGAAGTGCCCGTTGTCGAAATCAGTCAACCTAATATAACGGAAGTAAAGGAAGTAAAAGAGGTGAAGGATCACCTTGTTTTAGAGCCAATCAAGGATTTACGATCAGCCATTGGCATTAATGATAAGTTTCAATTCATCCAAGAATTATTTGGCGGAGATGAAAAGTCATTTGAAGTAGGTATTAAAACGATCAATGCGTTTAAAATATTCCCGGAGGCGCAATTTTATATCAAAAGGGAACTAAGAGAAAAAAATAATTGGGACGAGGAAAGTAATGTTGTAAAACAATTTGATCAATTAATCAAAAGACGATTTTCATAAATAAATTCCATTGTTTTTTGTGTAGCACCTGCATTTTGTGCAATAAAGTTTGCAGATGATTTGCAAGCCTTTGTATATTTTTCAGGGGTGCCTGATAAAATTTCAAGTGTTTTACTGAATGAGTTTATATCATGTATTTTAAATCCGCCACCTGCATTCACTAGGCCACGCGCTTCAATATATTTTTCATCATTAGGCCCCCAAAAAACAGGCTTCCCAAATGCGGCTGGTTCAAGTATATTATGTATCCCTTCAGCTCCAAAACCGCCGCCAATATAGGTTACATAAGCGTGTTGGTATAAATTACGTAACAATCCTATTTGGTCAACAATGATCACTTTTGCGTTATTAAACTTTTGATGACTTGCTGCAAATGAAGTTAAAGTGGTGGCATTATTAAATAGGTGTAAGCATTTTTGAATGGATGTATCATCCACATGATGGGGCACCACTATCCAATTTAAGTTGGTATATTTTTCGGCTAAGCTTGATAATAAAATATGGTCCTTTTCCCAAGTGCTACCCGCTATTATTATTTTAGCATTATTCAATTTTTGTAACCAATCAAAATGGGTACTTAATTTAGAAGTACTGAGAACCCGATCAAATCGTGTATCTCCAGTGATCCTGATTTTTTGTTCTGAAAAAATTGGACTAATTAATTTTTTTGAATTTTCATCCTGCACTAAAATTGCATAAAACAAGGGAAGCATCTTTTTATAAAAATCTCCATATGATTTAAAAAATATTTGATTCGGTCTAAATATAGCAGCCACTAATAAGGTGGGGATATTTCTTTTTTTGGCTTCCGATAAATAATAAAACCAAAATTCATATTTAATAAAAATGACCAATTTGGGGTGCACTACATCAAAAAAATGTTTTGCATTGTAGGCGCCATCCATCGGCAGGTAAGTAACAAAATCAACAGTAGGATCGTTTTTACGATGCAGGTATCCTGAAGGTGAAAAAAAGGTAAGCCAAACTTGATAACCTGGATAATCCGCCTTAATTTTTTCAATGATGGGTAAGCCTTGTTCAAATTCACCATAGGAAGCGCAGTGCAACCAAATAATGGGCTTTTGTATTTTTTCAGCAAGGCGATTTACCTCATCCCATACCCCTTCTTGCCCTAGAACCCATTGCTTAACCTTCCCATTAAAGGGGGCCGTGCATTTAGCAAGGAGGGTATAGATCAGTAAAAATAGATTGTAAAGGACCATGGGCTGTATCTGTCAAGCAAAAATCAATAAAATTCGCCATATAAATGGACATTTATTGCTAATAAACATACAATATTTAGATATTCTAGTGGGTAGGCCTTTTACCCTTTTTATAGTATTTTTGCAAAAATGGAATTGATGCGTAAAATTCAGATGGTAGATACTAAAAATCAGTACCTGGCTATAAAAAAGGAAGTGGATGAATCTATTCAAGCAGTTTTGGATAGTGCCTCCTATATTAATGGAAAATCAGTGCATGATTTTAGTCAAAGTTTAGCTTCCTATTTACAAGTTGCACATGTCATTCCTTGTGCCAATGGTACTGATGCATTGCAAATTGCAATGATGGCATTGGGCTTACAACCTGGTGACGAGGTAATCACCCCTTCATTTACTTATATTGCGACCACGGAAGTAGTTGCATTACTTGGATTAACCCCCGTTTTTGTGGACGTGGATCCGGTGACTTACTGTATGGATATAGCTTCTTTAAAAAAAGCAATTACACCAAAAACAAAAGCGATTGTACCTGTTCACTTATATGGACATGCTGCACCCATGGCCGAAATTTTACAAATCGCGCAAGAACATAATTTGTTTGTGATTGAAGATAATGCGCAAGCTATTGGTTGTGATTATACTTTTCCAAATGGAGAAACTAAGAAAACTGGTACCATGGGGCATATTGGTGCTACATCGTTTTACCCAAGTAAAAATTTAGGTGCCTTTGGTGATGGCGGTGCATTGTTTACCAATGATAAAGCATTGGCTGATAAAATGACAATGATTGCCAATCATGGGCAGTCGGCAAGGTATTATCATGATGTGGTGGGATGTAATTCAAGATTGGATTCTATACAAGCAGCGATATTAAATATTAAATTACAAAAGCTGGATAGCTATAACCATGCACGTTTCCAGGTGGCGCAATTTTATAATCAAGCATTTGCTGATATAAAACAAATCATCACACCGGCTGTAAATAAATATAGCACGCATGTGTATCATCAATATACAATTCAATTAGTTGGGGTGGATCGCGAAAAGTTTATCAAGCATTTGTCTGATCTTGAAATTCCATGCATGATTTATTATCCAGTGCCAGGGCATTTGCAAAAAATGTTTGGCGAAGGAAAAAATGTACATTTGGATTTACCGGTAACCAATTCTTTAACACCAGTGGTGTGCTCGCTTCCAATACATACTGAAATGGAAGAAGCACAATTAAAACATATTGCGTCAGGGGTAAACTCCTTTTTTAATGCTTAAATATTGAACAAATGAAAATTACAGTTATAGGAACAGGCTATGTGGGATTGGTTACAGGAACTTGTTTTGCTGAAACAGGAAACAAAGTTACTTGTATTGATATTGACAAGGCGAAGGTGGATAAATTATCATCTGGTCAAATCACTATTTACGAGCCAGGGCTAGAAAAAATATTTTTAAGAAATATTAAAGAAGGTCGTTTGGTATTTACTACTCATTTAGAAGAAGTATTAGAGGCTTCTGAAATTATATTTTTAGCATTACCTACACCGCCAGGTGCGGATGGTTCTGCTGATTTAAAATATGTATTAGGGGTAGTGGATCAATTAGGAAAATTGATGAAAGGCTATAAAGTAATTGTGAATAAGAGTACCGTACCAGTGGGAACAGCCGATAAAGTAAGGGAAGCGATAGCGAAAAATTATAAAGGTGAATTTGATGTCGTAAGTAATCCTGAATTTTTAAGAGAAGGGGTGGCGGTGGATGATTTTATGAAACCTGATCGTGTGGTGATTGGAACAAAGTCGGAGCAAGCTAAAAAAGTGATGACTGAATTATATGCACCTTTTGTAAGACAAGGAAATCCATTGATTTTTATGGATGAGCGTAGCTCAGAGTTAACCAAATATGCAGCGAATAGTTTTTTAGCAACAAAAATTTCATTCATGAATGAAATTGCACAATTATGTGAACGCATGGGTGCGGATGTGGATATGGTGCGTCGCGGAATAGGAAGTGATGACAGAATTGGGAAGCGTTTTTTATTTCCAGGTATTGGTTATGGTGGAAGTTGTTTCCCTAAGGATGTGCAAGCATTGGTAAAATCATCGAATGAAGTGAATTATGAATTTGAAATTTTAAAAGCAGTAGAAAAAGTAAATGCCCTTCAAAAGTTACATTTGGTGAATAAGATAAATGCTTATTTTAAAAATGATTTGCAAGGTAAAAAAATTGCTATGTGGGGATTGGCATTTAAGCCCAATACGGATGATATCAGAGATGCGCCGGCCATTGATATGATTAATGCGCTAACCGCAGCAGGCGCTACTATCACTGCCTATGATCCGGAAGCAATGCCAAATGTGAAAAATAAAATTGGTGATAAAATCAAGTATGCCACTAATCAATACGAGGCGCTTACCGGTGCAGATATATTAGTAATAGCTACAGAGTGGAGTGAGTTTAGAACACCCGATTTTGAAATCATCGAAAAAGAACTACCTAGCAAAGTTATTTTTGATGGCCGAAATTTATTTGATGTGGCCAAAATGAAGGAAATGGGATATCATTATGAAAGTATAGGTAGATTGTAATTGGAGATAAGTTGGAATAGGCTAGTTGAAAATTGAGTGGGTGGCGGTAATTGTAAACAGCCTGGAACATCTTAGTTGAAAACAGCCTAAATGATGGTATTTTAGAAAAATTAAAATTGGATGTCGGTATTTCGATAAAATTAAAATTGGATGGGCTAGGAAATAAATTATTATGAGTCAAAAAAGAATTTTAATCACAGGTGCTGCAGGATTTTTAGGATCTCATTTATGTGATCGATTTATTCATGAAGGATATAAGGTGATCGCCATGGATAATTTGATTACAGGAGATATGAAAAATATCGAGCACTTAATGACGAATGAGAATTTTGAATTTAAGTTGCATGATGTAACTAAGTTTATTGAAATTGAAGGGTCACTTGATTATATTTTACATTTTGCATCACCCGCAAGTCCGATTGATTATTTAAAAATCCCAATTCAAACCTTAAAAGTAGGGGCATTAGGTACACATAATTGTTTGGGTTTGGCGAAGGATAAAAAAGCACGCATATTAGTAGCAAGCACCAGTGAAGTATATGGTGATCCTTTGGTGCATCCACAAACGGAGGAGTATTGGGGTAATGTAAATCCAGTGGGTCCAAGAGGCGTATACGACGAAGCAAAAAGATACATGGAATCCATTACCATGGCCTATCATACATTCCATCAGGTGGAAACACGCATCATACGTATTTTTAATACTTATGGTCCAAGAATGAGGCTGAATGATGGCCGTGCATTACCTGCATTTATTGGTCAAGCATTAAGAGGGGAGGATATGACGGTGTTTGGTGATGGATCACAAACAAGAAGCTTTTGCTATGTAGATGATTTAGTGGAAGGTATATACAGATTATTATTAAGCGACTATTCCAGTCCGGTGAATATTGGCAATCCAAATGAAATTAGTTTAAAGGATTTTGCCGTGGAGGTTTTGAAGTTAACAGGTTCCGCTGTGAAAATTGTATATAAGGAATTGCCGGTAGATGATCCAAAGCAAAGACAACCAGATATTACCAAAGCCAAAACCATTTTAGGATGGGAACCCAAAGTGGATCGTGCAGAAGGATTGAAAAAGACCTACGATTATTTTAAATCACTCCCTTCAAGTGAATGGACGAAGTTGCCTAAGGAATTCCAGTCTAAATAATTACCCAAATTAAATTCCTGAACCACGCAAATGAGTACAAAAAAAATAGTAGTAACGGGTGCCAATGGACAATTAGGTTGGGAGTTAACGCAATTGTCGGCTAGTTATCCAATGTATGAATTCATCTTTGCGGATAGAAGCATGTTTGATTTATCGAAGCCGGAATTATTTGAATCACTAATACAACAATGGGCGCCACAAGCAATAATTAATACTGCTGCATATACAGCAGTGGACAAAGCGGAAACAGAGCAAGCGTTGGCTAATTTAATTAATACTACTGCTGTAGCTGAGTTAGCAAGAATTGCAGGTGCAAATGATATTTTATTTCTTACATTTTCGACTGATTATGTTTTTAATGGCAATGCAACTAGCCCTTATTTAACGGATACTATTATTGATCCGGTCAATTTTTATGGCACTACAAAGGCGCAGGGTGAGTTGTTGGCATTAGCTGTTAATCCCAATACGATCATTATTCGTACTTCTTGGGTATTTAGTAGTCATGGTAATAATTTTGTTAAAACCATGATGCGATTAATGAAGGAGAGAATCAGTTTAAATGTGGTGAGTGATCAAATTGGTCGACCTACCTATGCAAAGGATTTGGCTATTGCTACAATAAAAATAATTGGTGAAGCAAGTGATGGTAAAAAAATAAAGGGCGTGTATCACTTTGCAAATAAAGGGGTTACGAGTTGGTTCGAATTTGCACAGCAAATCAAAAAAAATGCAGGATTAAGTTGCGATCTGCTTCCGATTAATACAGCGCAATTCCCAACACCTGCAAAAAGACCGGCTTATTCCGTGTTGGATACCCAAAAAATTGAAACAGCAATTAATATAGACATTCCAAGTTGGGAGGAATCATTATTAGCTTGTCAAAAAATGTTAGGATAAATTAAATGAAAAAGGAAGCATTATTAAAACAGTTGCAGTCACAGACCTATGTGATGATAAAGCCTTCCCCATTGCATGGGATAGGTGTTTTCGCAATTCGTGATATACCCAAAGGCACCAAAGATATTTTTTCAGAAGGCTTTGGGGATTGGATAAAAGTTAGCAAGGAGGAGGTGGATGCTTTGCCGATACATTCAAGGGAGTTAATTGAAAATCATTGTTTGTTTGATGAAGACAGTTATTTTATTCCTGAATATGGGTTTAAACTAGTGGATTTAGTGATCTATTTAAATCATTCTGAAACGCCTAATGTCAAATCTTTAAATGACGGTGAGCAGTTTGAGGCATTGGTGGATATAAAAGCGGGGGAGGAATTACTAGTTGATTATGGTACCATTGTTGAATGTGAAGAGTAAGGAAAGTTGAAGTGTACTCCGTTTTATATTACGGTAATGTGAGCAATGAAAATGTATAAAAACTTCATTAACTATAAGTGATCATATAAATAGTCTAATAATTTCTAAACTTTGATTTATATAAATTTCAAATAGTAGCTTCATGAAAAAAAACATCTTTTTACTCTCCGCCATCTTGCTTTTCAATCAAGCGCAAGCATTCACTTTTACAGATACTTTAAAAATTAAAAAAACAGCCGATTTTCAATTAGATGGCGCTGGTACAAATGTCCAATGGGATTCCGCTGCTTGGGTTAACTTGATTCAATTGGATTCAGGTATTCTTGGCTATGACACTAAGTTTAAAGTACTTTATTCGGATGCGGGTGTTTATGTATTTTTTACAGGGAATGATAAAAAAGTCACTTCTACTTTTACAAAGGATTTTGATAATTTATTTACGGCTGATGTATTTGAAGTATTTTTTCATCCAGCACCGAAAATGCCCATTTATTTAGAATATGAAGTGAATGCGTTAGATGCAGAGCTGGTTTTATTGGTACCGCATTTAGATAAAAAAGCGATGGGTTGGACGCCATGGCATTATGAAGGGAAACGCAAAGTGGTTAAAAAAGTACAAGTGCATCAAGTAAACAATGAAATGTATAAATGGACTGCAGAATTATTTTTCCCTATTTCACTTTTTGGGCCTTTACAAAATACAGAATTAAAAAAAGGCGTTTGCTGGAATGCTAATTTTTACAGATTGGACTATGATGCAGGTAAAATGATCAAGTTTGCTTGGTCGCCAGTTAACGCGAGCTTTCATGAGTATGATAAGTATGGGGTAATACAATTTAACTAAGTAGTAACTTGTAACTAACATAGCCCGTGTATTTTATTTTGGAGCTATTTTAAAAAAAGTAATTTAATGATGATGTTTTCATAAATTAAAAAGCCCCGTCCCGAGAAATCGGGGCGGGGCTTTTTATTAATACTTATATAAAGAACTAATCTTTTGGTTCTTTTTTATGCCAATAGGAAGCAAGTATTGATCCTGTAATATTCATAAAAGGTCCAAATACCGCAGCTGCCAATCCCATGGTTGCAGCTTTTCCTAGCTTTTCTGCAAGTCCTGATGCCAATCCGCCATTTTGCATACCCACTTCAATAGCTACAGTGCGACAGTCTCTTTCAGGCATTTTAAATAATCGAGCACTCCAATACCCCAATAAATAGCCAAATGTATTATGAATTAAAACAATAACTATTAGTAATGGTCCGATTTTTAATAAGTTATCTCTTCCTGATGCAGTAATGATTGTGATGATGCAAGCTATTCCAACCATCGAAACAATTGGCATGGCATCATCGAGCCATTTTGATCTTCCTTTTAATAATTTATTGAAAATTAAACCAGCACCAATAGGTAAAATGATCATTTTGTTTATATCCCACATCATTTTTAAAACATCAATTTCTACCAATGCGCCTGCAAATAATTTCATTAGTAATGGTGTTACAAAAGGGGCTATTAATGTAGTGATTGAAGTAATTGTAATGGATAGTGCCAGGTTTGCTTTTGCTAAGTAGGACATTACGTTTGAAGCAAGACCACTTGGGGAGCAACCGATTAATATAATTCCTGCAGCTATTTCAGGAGGGAAGTTGGATAAGCTTGCTAAGGTAAAGCCTAAGGTTGGCATAATTATAAATTGACTAAAAACACCAATAATTACTCCTTTCGGTGTTTTAACTACAGCGGCAAAATCATTCATACTCATAGAAGTACCCATACCAAACATGATGATTTGAATTAATGGTACAATGAGTCCGCCTAATTTATAGCCACCCCATACTCTAAAATATTCAGGATGAAACATGGACAATGATACAGCTGAAAATATAACCATCGTAAAACTTAATCCCTGTAAATTTTCAGTTGCTTTAACACCTAAGCTTAAGGATAAAAATGCTAATGCTAATACGAGTCCTAAAAAATCATTGGTATGCATTAAATACAACACGCCTGACAGGGCAAATAGTCCTAAAGATAAATACAGAAAAGGTTTATAATTTTTCATTATATATTTTTAATTAATTAAACTTACCAGGTTCTTTTTTCTAGAAACTTCTCAAGCGCTTCTTTGGTAATGATGGGTTCGTTAGGGTGGGCACTTATCCAATTTAAAAAGGAAGTTTTAATTTCTTCTGTCCATTGGTTGTCAATTTGACCTGCATTGTATTTGCCTGATTTCAAAACGTCTTTTGAAAAGCGATCACGTACCGAAATAAATTCAGATGTGGCAACTACTTTTTCAGCCATATGTGCAGGTATAAATAAAACACCTTCTCTTTCAGATAAAACCAAATCTCCAGGCATGACTATGGCGCCACCAATTTTTATTGGCCCATTGAGTCCGATTAGTACTACTTCTTCCAAAAATGAGGGATGAAAGTCGCGTACATAGGCGTTAAATCCTTTGAGTTGCGATAATCCTGATAAATCTCGTGCAGCGCCGTCAAAAATAACGCCATTGCCGGTTTTATTAAAGATAGATGCACCTAAGTTGTCACCAATTAAAGTCCCTTGCGCTATTTTGCCAAATGCTTCTGCAACATAAACATCTCCTTTTTGTAAAATTTGAATTGGCCAAGCATTCGTATTTCCAGTGCGCCCTTCTTTTTTACCACGCTCTTTAATCAATGCTTCAATATCCGGACGGGTAGGGCTGTACTTTGCAGTAACTGCACGTCCTACTACTGGAACATCATCATGTACCATTTTCCAATTTCCTTCAAACTGATTATTGTATCCTTCGTTATGAAGTACTTGCCAAGCTTCTTCGATGCCAATTTTTTTTGCTCTAGCAATTAAGGCGTCACTTATTTTAGGGCGACCATCTTCATATCTTTCCCCCTTCCAATTGGAGGTTAGATATTCTAATTCCGTTTTAGGAAATAATTGTGCTTGGGTTAAATAAAACGAACCTGTCAATAGTAGTAGTAATCCTATTTTTTTCATAATCCCTTTTAATTTATTTAGATGCACTTTGTAAAACTTCTTTTAATCTTTTGGCAACAATTTTATCTTCGCCTTCTTGTAATGACCAAGCAGTCATGCCAATATTATCTTTACCACCTACTGATTCAATGGAAGGATTTCCGTTACGTAAATCCAAACGTAATTGTTCGCCTGTTTTACTGATTTTATTGTAATCCAATGAAATGTTTAAAGTAGGTGTAACGTTTCCTAATATGGGTGTTGAAATTGTTGTAGTAACGCCAGGTACTGCGTCTGCAGCAGCTTGTATTTTTTTGATTCGCTCTAAAAAGATAAGCGCTTCTGCATCATGGTCAATTTTTACAAATTCTTCCACAGCAACAAGCATACCTAAAATTTCTTCTTTGTTTACTTTCATACCACGACCAATGGTTTCCCCACGCGGCGGCATGGATAAACGTGCTGCTTTGATTAAATCTTTTTTACCCATTAATAAGCCAGCACTTTGAGGCCCTCTTAATGCTTTACCTCCTGAGATGGCAACAAAGTCAAATCCCATTTCATTAAAGCGCCAGAGGTTGCTAACAGGAGGTACATCTGCAGCAATATCAATCGTAGTAGGAATCCCATACTTTTTTCCAATGGCTACCCATTCTTCATGTTGTATTTTTCCTTTATCAGATTGCACATGTAAAAAATGCATAGCTGCAGTATTTTTATTAATGGCATTTATTAATTGTTCTACAGTTTCCACCATTACAATTTTAACACCGGTGTTGGTTAATGCTTGATTATAACCAATGGCATGTGATTTTTGACAAATAACTTCTGTTTTCATGCCTGTGCCATCCAATTTAGGAAGTGCTCTTACTTTAACTGGATCAAGTCCGGTTAAAATACCTGCCATACCTAAGGTTAAAGCAGCAAAAGCGCCACTGGTAACAACCACTGATTCAGCCCTTGTAATTTCTGCCAATCTTTCACCCACTTTATCTTGTAATTCATCTAGCATACAAAATTTGTGCGAAGCTTGTCTGATGGCTTCCACTGTTGCAGGACGCATCAGCGATGCGGTCATTGCTGTATAAGTACCGGCAGCGTTTATAAATGTACGAACACCTAATTCAGCAAATAAATCGCGTTTCATAGCTACTGCTAATGGAGTAGCCATCGGTGCCGCATTAGCAGTTGAAAAACCACCAACAATCGATGCACCCGCAAGTGGTGTGATGGAAATATATTTTAACAGGTCTCTACGTTTCATGATATTTAATTTAAATTTTTAGTTTGCAATTGCAATACAATCCATTTCAACTAATGAGTTTCCTGGAACACCACCGTAAGTAGCAACGGTTGTTCTTACTGGCGGTTTTGGTCCAAAGCGTCCTTTAAAAACTTCATTCATTTGTTTGTAATCACCTAAGTCAGCTAAGTAAACATTTACTTTTAAAACTTTTTCCATGGACGAGCCCGCTTTAATCAATTCTTTTTCTAATTCTTTTAATACATGATCCGTATGTGCTTTTATGTCTCCTTCAAAATGTGCGCCTTTGCCTGCAACAAATACCATTCCAGCAAATTTAGTAGCACCAGAAAATAATGGAACGTCTTGGTCCATTTGAACATTAAACACTTCTTTGCCATTTTCATCCACACCGGAATTCGGTGTTGCATTTGCAGCAATAGATGCGCCAGTGATTCCTAAGAATCCAGCAAACATTTTTTTAAAAATTGAGCGGCGGTTTTGAGGTTTCATTTTTTAAATTTTATTTTATTAATTTATTTAAGTTCTACAATCATTTCAATTTCAACAGAAATATTATTCGGGAGTGCAGCAACCCCTAATGCAGAGCGCGCATGCTTTCCTCTCTCTCCAAAAACTTCCACCATTAAATTGGAAAATCCATTCATCACAGCAGGCTGTTGTACAAAGGCAGGTTCTGAATTTACCAGGCCAAGCACTTTTACAATTCGCTTTACTTTATTTAGATCACCGATATAGGATTTCAATGTAGACAGCATTGAAATTCCGGTAAGTCTTGCAGCGGCTGCACCTTCTTCAATAGTTACCTCTTTTCCCAAATGGCCATACATTTGTCCGCCCCCGGGTTTGTCAGGGCCATGACCCGATATATAAACCAATTTTCCTACCTGAACTTGCTTAACATAATTGGCAATAGGCGGAACTACAGGGATTAAAGTGATATTTAATTTTTTAATTCTTTCCTCAGGATTTACTTCCATAGGATCATTCGAAAACGCCAAACAAACAGGTGCATTAATTTTCATATCCTGATGGGTGTTCGTTAATTTTCCAGTAGCATCATCAAATGAAAATATTTGCACCTTATCGTCATTTTGACTTGCAACAAAAACAAAATTACCCAATGGGGCGAAACTAAAATTTCTTGGTTTTTCTGCTACGGGTTGGTGATACATTTTCGTAAGCAACCCATTTGCGCCAATTTTAAAAATGGTCAATTCGTTACTCGACACTCTATTGGTCGTGATTAACCATTTGCCACTAGGAGATATATGGATGTCACCGCTGCCCTTGGATGCTTTGGTGCTGGAAGTATCTGCTATAATGCTTTGTACTTTATTAAATTTGTTTTGATCAATTGCAAAAACATCCACGCTACCTGACATTTCATTTATTAAATAGCCATGCTTACCTGTGGCATCAAAAACAAAATGTCTTGGACCGTTTCCTGGCGTGATTGAAATGGCAGTATAGTTTTCGTCCAATAAACCATCCGCATAAATTTTATGCTGATAAATTTTATCGCCACCCAAATCAGTGACTAATAAATAGGAGTGATCCAAACTTAAAACAACATTATGTGCATGTGATGTTTCTTGTCTTGCTTTGTCAATACTTGATCCATTGTATTTAATTTCTTGAGCAATAGGAAGTAATGATCCGTCATCATTTGTTTTGAAAACGCTCAAGCTTCCGGAAGTGTAATTTGCTGTATACACTGTTTTACTTTCGGAACGATAAGTGATAAAACAAGGACCAGCACCTTTTATTGCTGAGTTATTTATTTTTTCAAATTCATTATTGCTATTTAGCTTATATGAATTCACGGAGGAAGCATCTTTTGATCCTTCTGAAACAGCATACATTAATTTACCCTCATTTGCTAAAGTTAAATAAGAGGCATTTGCGTTTTCCTTGGTATACAATAAGCTAGGCTTTCCTGTTACTGCATTTACAGCGTATACTTCAATACCTGGGTTTCCTTTTTTTGTGTAGGAGCCCACTACTAATTGATATTGATTCGTGTCGGCAGGCGAAAAATTAAGTAAGTTAGTTACTAATAGTGTGGTTATAAAATTCATGGCAATCGATTATATTTTGAATCAAAAATTAATGAATAAAACGCATATTTTGTTAAGTGCAACCGATATTTTATACACTTTTTTTAAATAGGTTATGATTAAGGACATCTTACTTAGAATTTCGCATGGTAAATTTTGGGATGAGCGGTATTCAAAAAATATTTTATTCAAGCAATTGATTTCATTTTCAAAATGTGTAGCTTTCCTATATCAAAAACGATTTTCTTATTATTTAAATTTAATTTATATGAAAAAGCAGTATGCACTATTATTAGGTTTACTCGTATTTAGCTTAGGTGTATTCGCCCAGAATGCAGGTCCTATCTATGATGTATTGGTTAAGGGCGGACATGTTATTGATGCAAAAAATGGCATCGATGGAATAATGGATATAGCCATTAAGCAAGGTAAAATATTTAAAGTTGACAAAAATTTAAATGCAAAAGATGCCAAACAGGTGGTTGATGCTGCTGGATTAATAGTAGCACCAGGCTTAATTGATTTGCATGCGCATGTATTTGCAGGTACACAACCTGATCATTATTTAAGTGATGGCCTAAGTGCTTTAATGCCTGATGGTTACACCTTTAGAGTAGGGGTCACTACGGTGGTGGATTGTGGCGGTGCAGGTTGGAAAAATTTTGCAACTTTTAAGAAAAATGTAATTGATGTATCCCAAACTAGGGTGCTTTCTTTTTTAAATATTGTAGGTGAAGGAATGCGTGGTGGGAATTACGAACAGGATTTGGCAGAGATGAATGCTAAATTTGCTGCAAGTGCTGCGAAACAATACAGTGATTATATTGTAGGGTTTAAACTAGCTCATTTTAATGGGGAAGATTGGACGCCAACGGACCGTGTTGTGGAAGCAGGTAACTTAGCAGGGATGCCTGTAATCATTGATTTTGGTGGATCTAAACCTAATTTACCCATTAAAGATTTATTTTTTAAACATTTAAGACCAGGGGATATTTATACGCATACCTATGCAGCGCTTGGGGGTGCGCGAGAAGAAATAGTAGATGAGAAAAATAATTTAAAGCCATTTGTATTAGAGGCACAAAAAAGAGGAATCATTTTTGATGTGGGTTATGGTGGAGCAAGTTTTAATTATTCACAAGCGATACCAGCCTTGAAAGCAGGCCTATATCCAAACACCATCAGCACTGATTTACATACGGGTAGTATGAACACTTCCATGAAGGATCAATTAAGTGTGATGTCCAAATTTTTAAATATGGGCATGTCATTGGTGGAAGTGATCAAGGCAAGTACATGGAAGCCTGCACAGGTTATTAATCGCCCATTATTGGGTAATTTATCTGTAGGTGCTGAAGGGGACATTGCCATCTTTAATATCAGAAAAGGCAACTTTGGATTTTATGATAAAACCGGATTCAAATTAAAGGGTACTGAAAAACTTGAGTGTGAAGTTACCATCAAGGGTGGCAAAGTACTATTTGATTTAAACGGACTTGCGAACCCTATTTATGTAAAATAAATTTATTTTGTTTCACTAATATTCTGAAGTTGCATTTGTTTGATCTTGATTAACCTTAATCTTTGACGAACAACTGCAACTTCTGTTTTTGTAACAGAATCTGAATGGTTATCAAAGCTGCGTCTTATATAGCTTAATATACTTGCAATATCTTGGTCAGGTAGTTGTGAAAATTTTGGCATCATGCCGACAAAGGGCTCGCCGTTAATTTTTATGGGTCCTTCCAATCCTTTTAACATGACAGATATTAAGGTGTCCTTATTCCCATTAACCCAATCCGATGCAGCAATAGAAGGGAATCTGACGCCATCGCCTTTCCCATTTTTTTGATGACACATCAAGCAATTCATTTGGTATAGTTTTTCTCCACCAATGGCTACTTTGTTTCGCTCTAAATTATCTAAAATAATATCTGGATTTTTAACATAGGTTCTGTTTTCTCTTTCCTTCATTATAGCCAAACTCTTTTCTGTGAACTCCTCTTTTTTTCCGTTGAATTTCACTTTCCAAATTTTTCCTTTTTCTGATTCTGAAATATATAAGGAACCGTCTGGTCCTTGCGCTAATCCCATCGGACGATATTTAGAATCACTGGTGTTCACTAAAGTGTCTCTTCCCGTAAAACCATCTGCAAATACTTCCCACTTTTGTGGTTTGCCATTCACAAAAGGAACGAATGCAATAATGTATCCAGCTTGCGGATACGGCGCACGAATGGTGGATCCATGAAATGCAACAAATGCGCCATTTTTATAACGAGCAGGGAATTGATCTCCAGTATAAAATAATAAATCATTAGGTGCAAAATGTCCAGGGAAACCAACAATAGGCGTTTCAATGGTCGTATCTGCATTTTCAATTTCACCATTACCGCCATATTCAGCATTCAGCATTACTTTTCCTTTCATTTGATCAAAGTAGTAATAAGGCCAACCCGCATTTGCCCCTGGCTTTAATTTATAAAAAGCTTCGGAAGGTAATAAGGCACTTTGCCATGCATTATAATATTGGGGCCAAGTATTTACTAGTCCATCTCGGCCATGGCCAACGCAATACAAAGTATTATCCTCTGTGTTCCAAGTCATAGCCACTAAGCTTCTTAAGCCAGTGGCCACTTTTACACCATCAACGGTTCTGAATTGGTTTAATTTATTTTCATCAAACATCCATACACCTGCATTTGAATCTAAGATGGGGCAAGGGGTCATTCCAGGTGAACCAGGCAATCTATTTTCCACTTGACAAGCATCAGAAGGAGCGCCAAAGGGAACAAAAATATGACCCTTACCATCAAAGGCTAATGGCTTTCCATCATGTTCTCTTCTGCGACCACTATCAATGACAATATATTCAGGTTGCCCCATGGGAACCATTGACTTAGGATCAAGTTTGTATCTGTACACCAACATTTCGGAACTGGTATATAAATAGCCGTTGTGAATACGCATACTGGTTGCATAGGCGCCTTCTCTAATTTTTGGACCAAAATTTTTAATGATATCAGCGCGACCATCTTTGTTTTCGTCTCTTAAAACAAAATTCACGCCGCCTTCCACAAATCGATTTCCTTTCACATAGATATCCCCATTATCGTTCACTGCTAAGTGTCGCGCTCTGCCAGGTAGGCTATCCACTACTACGACTGCTTCAAAGCCATCTGGTAAAATTAATCCGCCATTTTTTTCACTAAAAAAATTACTACAACTCGTTAAAAATAAACAAATTG
>SHWT01000133.1 GCA_009693715.1 Chitinophagaceae bacterium | reverse complement strand
TACTCCCTGCCTAGTTTATGAAAATTATCATTAGGCCTTAGGTTGTCAAATACATATTGTATAGTGTCTTTAAAACTATATTTTCCAGAAGCCCAATGCAACATACCATCACTATCAGTGCAATATAGATCTACGCCGCTAACTGCAGTAGATGGAACGTGTGGTTTATTTAAAGGTCCAGTTATTTTATATCGAATGATTATCTGTGGTGCATTACTAATAAATCTAATTGAAAGCCCAGCAGATTGTTGTGATAAGTCCCATACAGCTTGTCGAACCAAGGTTGCTGCACGAGGAGGAAGACGTTGCGTCCCATTACCTATTTCACTTTGCCAAGCTTGCCCATCCATCACAGACATAGACGTGTCTGCCAGTTTCCACCAAGTTGTATTGTTCTGTGCCGATGCAAAGAAGGTTAAATAAATAAAGGGAAGGGTAAACAGCAGTCGTTTCATATTACGTAAGATTCAAATAAAAATATCTATTATAGAAGTCATTCTTGAATTTACGAATAATAGATATGACTTCTATAATAAATATTTAAAGCCTAAACTGTAAAATTAATACCCAGGATTTTGTTTAAACCCAGGATTTTTATTTACATCTAGCTCGGCTTGAGGAATTGGCCAAAGTAGATTATTTGACTTGAAAACTCTTGGATTATCCATTATCTTGAAATTTCCAACTACTGACAATAACGAATTAAAAGAAGTATAGTCTGGAGATGAGTTTTCATCAAGTGCCGGTTTTGGAAGTGAATAATAAATAGCCTTGTTCATTGCTTTACCAAAAAGTATTCCGTTCATCACCTTTTCCGCAATATTCCATCTGCGAATATCAAACACACGTAATCCTTCCCCAGCCAATTCAATTTTACGTTCTCTTCTCACAATAGCACGTAATTGTACTTGATTGGTGGTTTTTATTGCAGGATAAAGTGTTGTCTGCGTTGCTGCTACACCATAACCTCTTGCCCTAACTAAATTAATGGCATCAAGTACGGATGCATCTATTTGATTCAATTCAATTTTAGCCTCTGCATAATTAAGTAAAACTTCGGCATATCGGATCAACATGAACGCCAGCTCTGACTGATTGGGAACTGCCATATCCTGCGGGTCTAAGTATTTTTTCATGATAAATCCAGAATACGAAGAAAATGCATTGGTGACTTCTAAATTAGGAATCTTCGCGAACGTTGGTGTATATCTTGAACAAGTTGTGCTGTCAGGGTGGAAGGTCATATTAAAAGTAATACCACCTGCGCCAAACCATGTGTCGCCATCACCCAATAAAGTTTGACGCATCCTAGGATCTCTATTTTTGAAAGGATCTGCCGTAGAATACAAAGTAGATTTATCAATGGTTAAGCCATCTGTACATTCATAACTATCTGCCAATGCACGTGTAGGAATGAGTCCAGAAAAGCCACTTGAATTTCGCGCTTGATTATTTTGAGGAGCAGCATTGGTTCGAATAGTTAATTTATAATCAAAAGCAAGAATGGATTCCCTAGAATTTTCGCCAACATACATAAATAAATTTCTATAATTTGGATATAATGCATGATAACCAAGATCAATGACTGCTTTTGAAGCTGCAGCAGCCACATCCCATTTTGCATTATAAAGTGCGATACGGGATTTAAAAGCCAATGCGGAAGTTTTTGTAGCGCGTCCTATATCTGTTCCAGTATATGACAAAGGTAATTTTGCAGCAGCAGAATCCAAATCACTAAAAATAGCGTTTAGCACATCCGCTTTGGGGGTTCTAGCTAGGTATGATTCTTCTGCTGGAATTGACTTAACAACTAAAGGCACATCACCATATAATGATATTAGAGTGCCATAATAATATGCTCTTAAAAATTTTGCTTCGCCCTCAATACGACTATATTGTGCAGCAGTTGTTACCGACTTTGCTTTAATCATATTTTCTAAAAGCGCATTACATCTACCGATTCCAATATAAGATTGTGTCCAAATCGTCCTGATCATTGTTGTATTTGATGTATGCTGACCCAACCCAATAGTTTGTGCATCTGTGGCTGGTCTTTGCCAGACAAGATCACTTGTTCCCTCCAACTGCATTTGATATGGGAAACCATCTTGCTGATACGATAAGTTATTATATGCAGCATTAATTGCCAATGTTAATTGATCCGCTGTGGTATAATAAGTTGCACTATTCGGATCAGATTCTGGAAATCGATTGAGATAATCTTTATTACAACTTAAAATCAGAACCATTGAAAACGCTAATATTATTAAATTAATCTTTTTCATAATTTTTTCTTTTTTGTGAATTATTTAAGGCTCAAACGAACGCCTGTAACGAAAGATGCTACTTGTGGATAATTGAATGGATTACCTAAAGGGGCTTCAGGGTCATATCCTGGCACTTTATCCCAAGAAATAACATTCTGTCCACTTGCATAAATTTTAAACATTGAAAAAGGCGTTTTTCTTAAAAAAGATGCCGGTAAGGAATATCCTATTGAAACGGTTTTTAATTTAATATAGGAAGCATCATCAACCCAATAACTAGATGTTTGTTGATTATTTGTTTGTGAAATAAAGAAGCGAGGATAAGTTGCTTTCAAATTTTCTTCGGGAGTTCTTGTTGTACTCCAACGATCAAGATGTATGTCACGAACGCCCCCTGCATTATAGAAAGCCCATGCAGCATCTTGTATCTGAAGTCCATTATATTTACTTACGCCTTGAAAAAATAAGCTTAAACTAAAACCCTTATAATCAAGAAATACATTAGCACTATATGTATTTCTTGGAATACGGCTTCCAATAATAACTCGATCAGATGCATTAATGACCCCATCTTTATTTTGATCAATGTATTTAATATCGCCTGGTTTTACAGTACCATATTGGGTTGCGCTTGCAGTAATTTCACTTTGGGTTTGAAATAAGCCTGCAGCCTGAAGTCCGTATAATGAACCGATTTCTTCGCCCACCTGAGTTATTTGAAATCCTGAAATATAAGGACCTGTTCCCTTTAAATTAATTACTTTGTTTCTTACGTCGGAAAATACACCAGTAATTCCGTATTTGAAATCCTTGCCAATTTGATCGTTATAACTTATTTGCAAGTCCCATCCTTTGTTTTCAACGCTACCCGCATTTTGAACACCCGCAGACATTCCAACTATTAATGGAATTGGAAGTGTTAAAAGAATATCGTCGGTCATTTTTTCATAGTAGTCAAAATCTATGTTAAGTTTATTTTGAAGAAATGCAGCATTCAATCCGACATTCTTAACAGTCGTAGACTCCCAGGTTATCTTCCGATTTGCTAATGTATTTTGCGCTGCAACACTAACTATATTCCCGTTAAACACCCCTGAACCTAATATTACTGAAGATATATATGGATAGGTGCCTATGTTTTGATTACCCATTGTACCCCATGAAGCTCTAAGCTTTAATAAGGATAACCATTTTATATTGCGCATAAAATTTTCCTTCGACATAATCCAACCTGCTGAAAATGAAGGAAACAATCCAAAACGCTTATATTCTTCTGAAAATCTAGATGAGCCATCATATCTAGAATTTATTTCTAATAAATATTTATCACTTGCCACTAAATTCATTCTTCCGTAATAAGACCTGAGCGCCCAGGAACTTGCATCTCCACTTGAATTTTGATTTAATGCTGGGTAATTATCAAGCTGCTCAAGTTCAGGAAAGAGTGTTGCCTCTCTTGAGGCACTAAAATTTTGGGAAGTATTATCAGTTTGTTCTGCCCCAACAAGTACATTGAAGTTCAACCAATCGAAGTCCTTTGTATATGCAGCCTGTAACCTAAGATAATTATTTAATGAATTTGCATTTGAATTAGAAAGTGTATTTTTTGTTGGATTAGCAAAAAGAAGCGCTTTCGAATCAAAATTAAAATACTCAACTCTTTTTTGATTATTCTTAGCAAAAGAGGTCGCAAACTTTGGTGCATAATTAAAATTAATTGTTAGCCCCTTAAGCGGTTTGTAATTTGCTTGTAAATTTATTAAGTTACTAACACCAGTTGTACTATTTATACCAGAGGCCTCTGAATAGGATAATGGATTACCCCCTTCCCAACCTGGTCCCCATGAACCGTCTGAATATTTGGCAGCATAAATTGGAGGAACTCTATATACCTGTCGAAACAATTCACTATAACCAACGGCAGGTAAAATGGTGTTATCCCTCCTAAGGTTCATATCAAATTGGAAGTCTAATTTCTCAGAGGCCTTATAATCAGTATTTAATCTCAAGCTATAACGATTAAAACCAGAATTATTTACAATGCCATTTTGATTCATGTAATTTAAGGCAGCCAAAATCTTGATTTTATCAGTGCCTCCGTTAAGGGTGATATTATGTTGCTGTTGTATACCATTCGTAAAAGTTGCTTTTTGCCAATCAGTATTAGGATAATGATCAGGATCCTTCGCATTATTATCCATATAACTTGCGATATAGTCAGGCGTAAATTTTGCAGCGCCACCTTCATTAGTTAAGGCTTCATTATACATATTCATAAATCCTACAGATCCCAAATAATTTGGTTTATCAACTGGTTGTTGTACTCCATAAAATGCGTCGTAATCAACCTTCATTCCGCCTGATTTTCCCCTTTTGGAAGTGATTAAAATTACACCGCCTGCAGCACGTGATCCATAAATTGACGCGGATGATGCATCTTTTAATACAGACATTGACTCAATATTATTGGGGTCAATATCTCCAATTGCAGCTACAACCCCATCTACTAATATTAATGGGTCGTTGTTTCCAAGTGTACCAATACCTCTTATACGAATTTCAGCATTTGAACCAGGCACGCCATTGAATTGAGTAACTGTAACACCTGGCAATGCCCCTTGAAGGGCTACAGTTGTATTAAAGACTGGTCTTTTCGCGAGTTCAGCACCACTGATCACAGATACAGCTCCAGTTAGGTTTACCTTTTTTTGACGGCTATACCCAACCACTACTACTTGATCAAGATCATCAGTAATTGGTTCTAATGAGATTAATAAATAAGCGGCTGAGGCTAATGCTTCAACCGATTTATATCCTATTGCCGAAAAAATTAGCGTCGAGGACTTATTAGCATTTATACTGAATACACCCTCGGCATTTGTAACTGCGGCATCTTTAGACCCCTTTAATGTTATGGTAGCTAATTCAAGTCCCCGTCCATCTGTAGATACAACCTTACCGGTTACCTTGATTGATTGCGCATTAATGTCACTTATTTGTAAATTGAAAAATAAGAAAAATAAGCAACAAAAATAAACTAACGTTTTTTTCATTCTAATTATCATTTGTTTTGATAAATCTATATAAAATAGTATGGCGTAGAACAATGGTAAATTTGAACGATAAAATTTAACTACCGAAAACGGAAAC
>SHWT01000132.1 GCA_009693715.1 Chitinophagaceae bacterium | reverse complement strand
GGAACTTCCAATGACATGTTATCATGATACAATCCGCCATTGAACCAAGCTGGATCGTTTGGTTTTCTTACAATCATTTTTTCGTAAATACCATCAGCACCTTGCGCATTTTTGATGATGTCTTGCACTGGTAAATGTTTTAGTCCCAGGGCCCAATCTACTTTAGGCATTTCAGGTGCCATATCATAAAACTTTTGAATACGCAGTAAATCTTTTTGTTGAATGCCTTTCGGTAAAATTGGGGCCATTTTATCGTGTTGTGTTCCATATAACCAAGAAGTAAATAACATCTGTTGCGCACCACCTCTGTACCAGTTGCCCTGTTCCATAAATTTACCTACGCGACCCACGCCTGCGCCAAAACCTTGTGCTACCATCGCAGCCAAAGCAGGGTGGTTTTGAGAAGCAACAGCCATCTGCCATTCAGCAGTAGAAGAACAACCTATCAAGCCAACTTTGCCGTTACTCCATTTTTGTTTACTCATCCATTCAAGCGCATCATATCCATCGGTGATGGGCGTACCTAAAATATCCCACTCGCCTTCAGAGAAAAATCGGCCACGCTCATTTTGAACTACGTAAACATAACCTCTGCTGACCGCTTCGTATGCAGCTTGCAGGGGCCCTGTTCCCATTTTACCATCTACCCATGTATTGAAATTATAGGGTGTGCGCGAAAACACAATTGGGTATTTACCCTCCCCCTTGGGGCGGTAAATATCAGTGGCTAAGCGAATACCATCTCGCATTGGCATCATTACTTTTTGATCAATCACTGCAATAGAATCAAGCTTCCGATAAATCATGGCAGCGTCTTGGGCAAAAAGGGGTTCTGCAATTGCAGTGCATACAAATAAGCCAATAGAGAATAATATTTTTTTCATGTTTTATACATTAGGTATGCTTCAATTTACAATTTTTTCTTTTACAATGTCCTAGTGAAATAAATACAAACTACCCATTCACCTCCATTCGCCCCTGTTTTCCCTTAAAAAACATAAAACCTGGCCGTAAAAAGCTAATAAAAACTATTTTAAGCAACGAACGCTCTAAACCTTAAATCTGTATGATTTTGATTAGGGAAGTGCCACAATAGTAGAATGTTTGTTGTAAATTGTAAGCATATAGCTATCATTTAAAAGTGCTTAAATTGCTTGAAACCCTTTCCTTTATTATTTGGGCCACACGAGTGCGAACTGTGGACCCTTTTATTGTAAGGCATAAAATAAACACTAAATAGGTTGTCTATGAAGAAATTGATTTATTTAATGACAGGGTTGCTTTTGCATATGCAGACTGTTGCCTTGACCTTGTTAATGATTCAGCTGATGTACCCATCACGAAATTGAATCAAAATGCGATAATATTAGCTGAGGCTTGTATTGATAAGTTTGAGAAGCCATTTAGATTATCGCAATAAATAAATTCAATTTTCTTTCTTGATCAGATCTAATTTAATGCTACATTAATTCAATAAAATATGCTTTTCTTAAAACCTATTTCAAACCTCAAGAATACCTTCGCCTTTTGGTTTATTTACTTCTTTATTTTGTTTCCAATAAATGCTGCTGCTCAAATAATTCAATCGTATGATGTGGTTATTTATGGAGGTACTTCTGCGGGTGTTTCTGCTGCCATCCAATGTTCTCGAATGGGTAAAAAAGTAATTTTAATTGAACCTACCAATCGAATGGGCGGACTAACTACTGGAGGATTAGGCAAAACGGATATTGGAAATAAGCAAGCGATTGGAGGAGTTTCTCGTGAGTTTTATCAAAACATCAAAACATATTATCTGAAGCCTGAAAATTGGATTTGGGAAAAAAGGGAGGCCTATAAGGGCGTTGGTTACAATACTTTTGACGAGGATGCGATGTGGGCTTTTGAACCTTCTGTTGCTTTAAAAGTATATCAAGAAATGGTTAAAAAGGAATCTAATATTCACATTGTTTATAATCAACGATTAAATCGGAAAACAGGTATAAAAAAGGAAAAGCAAGTTATAAAATCTATTCAGATGGAATCGGGACAAATATACCAGGGTAAGATGTTTATGGATTGCACCTACGAAGGAGATTTGATGGCTGCCTCAGGGGTCAGCTATATCGTGGGCAGAGAATCAAATAGTCAGTATGGAGAATCTTTAAACGGGGTTCAGGCAAATAATTTTAATTTAACACTGCAGAAGAAAATATCTAGGAACGGAATTCATCATAATTTTATAGAAGGCGTAAGTCCTTACTTGGTCAAGGGGAATCCTAAGAGTGGATTATTGCCATTTGTGAGTGCTGAAAAGCCAGGGATTGATGGTCAGGCCGATAATAAAATTCAAGCTTATTGTTATCGCATGACTTTGACCAATCTTCCTGAAAATCGTATTCCTTTTAAAAAACCTGTTGGTTATAAAGAGTTAGAATATGAATTATTGTTTCGAAATTATGAAGCCGCCAAAGGTGACATTCGTAATATGTATGATTATGGAGATCCGTTAGTGCCTTGGATAAATTCTGCTATGCCAAACCGAAAAACAGATATCAATAATCAAAAAGGCTTTTCAACAGATTTTATTGGACAAAATTACCGTTACCCTGAAGCGAGTTATGATGAAAGATTAAAAATTGCGGCGTTGCATAAAAAGTACCAACAAGGCTTGATGTGGACTTTGTCTTATCATCCTAGAATTCCTAAGCAAGTTCGTGAGGTGGTTTCCCAATGGGGAACATGCAAAGACGAATTTGTTACAGATGGCGGTTGGACGGACCAATTATATATTCGTGAAGCAAGAAGAATGGTGAGTGATTATGTGATGACCCAAAGAAATTGTGAGGCAATGGCAGTAGCGCAAGATGTTATCGGCCTTGGAGCATATCAGATGGACTCCCATCCCATTCAGAGGTACGTAGATGTAAATGGATTTGTCAAAAACGAAGGCAATGTAGAAGCGCATGTCGATGCACCTTTTCCAATTAGCTACAAATCAATCATTCCTAAAAAATCAGAGGTAACTAATTTGTTTATACCCGTTTGCCTTTCCTCCTCCCATATTGCTTATGGATCCATTCGAATGGAGCCTGTGTTTATGGTTTTAGGTCAATCTGCAGCCATAGCAGCTAGTATTGCCATTGATAAAAATGTACAAATACAGGAAGTTTCCTACCCAGAATTACGTGCAGCTCTAATCAAAAATCATCAAATATTGCAATAGGTTTATATTTCTCCTGTTTCACTCAAATAAAAAGGGTCTATGCCTTTGACAGCATAAACCCTTGAAAATTTTGCCTTTCGGCTGTGGCACCATCCCGAGAATTTCGGAGACGCCGATAGTTTTATTAGGGTTTCTGGTGGATATTTACAATAAATGTCAAGTTTATGAATCTAAAAACTTGACAAATTCAAAGAAACTCTATATCTTTACAATATGAGTTTAGCCATTAAAATACGAAATCTGGTTAATGAATTAACTGAGGGAGTTTCTTTTAGATATGCAGACTTGGGCTTAGAGAAGAATGAATATCAAACTGCAGCAAAAGTATTAGAGAGAATGCAAGCAAAGGATCTAATTAAAAAAACTTCAAAAGGGGTATTCTATAAACCTAAACAATCTGTATTTGGTGAAATTGCTCCAAATTATGGAGACCAGCTTAGACTATACTTATTTGAAAATGGCAAACGTATAGGTTATGAAACCGGAGTATCATTATATAATAAGATGGGCCTAACCACACAAATGGCTTATCAAATTAAAATAGCATGTAGAAGTAAAAGAATATTCATAAATCGAGGCGCATTAAAAGCAACTGCAGTAAAAAGCTATACTGAAGTTACAGAAGATAATTATGAACTACTTGGATTATTAGATGCTATCAAAGACATTAAAGGAATTCCAGATTGTACAATTGCAAAAGGCATTGCGATTATTAGTAGTAAAATTCAAAGTTTGAGCGAAAGTCAATTAAACGAATTCATTAAATATGCCCTACTATATCCTTCTAGAGTAAGAGCTTTGCTTGGTGCAATACTTGATAATAGCAATAAGTACCCAAAAACAGAAGTTTTAAAAGAAAGCTTAAATCCACTTACGAAAATTAAATTGGGTATTAGTGACAGCGATTTGCCAACAATTAAAAATTGGAATATTATATGATATTACATTTAAATAAAGAGCTATTTAAAGATGCAGTAATTATAACTGCAAATAAATTAAATATACCTCTAGAGTTTGTAGAGAAAGATTATTGGGTAACGTTGTCTAACGTCACCAAAAAGTGGACTAAAAAAGGTATAAATTAATAGAGCGTTTCCATAATTAATAATTAAATCGTCTACTTTATTTGACCTCATACATCTGAATAAATTAAAAACAAAATGAAAACAGTATTAGCTTTAGTTTTATTAATGGTTGGTTTCGGTAGTTCGCCTTGTAATAAAGAAAAAGAAACATGCACTCTAATTACTACTGGGACGCAAACATTTATGGATAAAAACTTAGTGGTTGTAACTTATCGTAATGGAGATGTCATACCACAGGTAGCTGATCAAACCGCATGGGCATCATTAACCACTGGTGCATGGTGTCATTATAATAATGATCCAGCTAACGATACTATTTATGGTAAACTATATAATTGGTATGCAGTGAATGATCCAAGGGGATTAGCACCACAAGGCTGGCATATACCTACTGTTGCGGAATGGACATGTTTCAGCATCTCATTGGGAGGCGAATTTGTAGCTGGAGGTAAGATGAAAACCACTGGAACTAGCAGATGGAATAGTCCTAATACAGGAGCTACCAACGAGAGTCGCTTTGCAGGTCTTCCAGGCGGGTTTCGGTGTGGCAAAAATTCATGCGGTGGGTTCGGCGATATAGGCAACGGCGGGTACTGGTGGAGCAATGCAGAGAACGGTTCAGACGGCGCCTGGAGCCGCAACCTATACTACGCAAGTAAGAACTTAATAAGCAGCTACGGCGGTAAGAGTAGTGGGTTTTCAGTTCGTTGCCTTAGGGATTAATTTATTTAAATATTAGTCTTTTTTAAAATACTGATGCTGAAACCTAGTTAAAATATTTAAACAAAGAAACTCTCTACGACCGAAAGTCTACATTGTTTTGACGACGGACACAAAGCCATCTTTTTACTTTAAACTACTATATAATAGATCGTCTTCAGACATTAGTTAGGGTAAGATGTAATATAATTTATAGAAAAACTATTGAAGTTTTTCTATAAATTATATAAGGCAGCTTAATAAAGATAAAATATAAAGGTGGACTGTAAATAAAAATAGGTACTTACTATTTTTATTTCATTTCAATTGTTTCAATAACTAGGACACCGGATTTATCTATCTCACCAGTAATAGTTACTTCATTTCCTATAAAATTTTCAACTTTCTTAGGGTCACTAATTGTATAGCTTTTCTCATTAACAACAAATACTGGTTTTGCTCCACCCTTAACGCAACTTTTAGCGCATTCGGCATGGTCTTTACTGTAAACTTTCTTTGCACATTTATCATCGCTTATAAATCCTGTCCATTTTCCCTTATCCATTGCACTTAC